>DBRT01000042.1:0-2427 GCA_002306335.1 Caryophanales bacterium UBA1361 | reverse complement strand
CGATGAGTAATCGCAAGCAGCATACGGAGCACTGCTTTACCGCATTCATTAGTGTTATTTTGGGTTAATCTTACATCAATTAGGTTCACACTTATAATTACAACCTAATCGTTTATTTTGGTACAAAAAAAGAGAAGAATGTGACTTCCTCTCTTTTTGCGCTAAATTAATTAGCCTCTGCGGGCTTTACGACGAGCTTGTTCCGCTTTAAGTTTGCGGCGAAGCCCTGGTTTAACATAGTATTGACGTTTTCTAGTTTCAGAAAGGACACCCGCTTTATTTACTTGTCGTTTAAAGCGTCGTAATGCTTCGTCTAATGTTTCGTTTTCACGAACGACGGTTTTTGGCATGCTCTTCACATCCTTTCTTGGCTAGTTGCCATTAATTATTATAGTTAATTATTAATTTAATGCAAGAAAAAGCATAATAAGAAAAACTTAGTATGCTAAACGAATTTAATGTGTTATTAAGCTGTTATTTAAAGTTCTTATTATCAAGTTCAATATTATTCTTTTTCAATATGTAATTGTTTAAATATATCCTGCTGATATTGTACCAAATACTTCTAAATATTATCTAATAGTAATTTTTCTTATTTTTGCAATGTTCTAATATTTTATTAATTTGTTTACGTGATAAATCGTTACAATGGATTCGTTTTACTGAACCGTCTAAATAATTAAATTCAATAAATTTATGACCTGTTCTATAAGTTTCGATACCTCTACCTCTTTTTTCTCGGCCGCGCGAAGAAAATTTGTAATCTCGTTGTTGTACTTCAACAAAAGAAACATCTTTAAGATCAATGTTATACTTATACTCCACCTTAAGAAGGCCGACAAGTAAATCGCCACTGACAAAAATAGAAGACTCTTTTAAAATAATTATTTTGATTGCAAATAATATTAAAAATATTGATATCGGAATTAGAATTATAAAAAAGAATTTTGTCCGCCACAAAAAAATATCTAAGAGCGCAAAAAGCAAAAAACAATTAACGAAATAATCATTTTAATTAGCGAATTAAAAGGAAATATATAATCTTTCATTTATCACACTTCAATACTACATTTAATTAGCAATTAAAGATATCAATGAAACTATTATCGAAATTACCAAAGAACTTACAAAAAAAATAAAATTCGGCGCGAATTAAAATACGTTATTTTTGCATTTAAACATTTTTTCTTAATATTGATAACCATCAATAGCGGTGGGTTTTCTATCGAAATTAAGTACTTGTGTTCTTTATCAAAAAGCACTAACTCTGTCGGGCTTGGTTGACCATCTATCGCACCGAAATTATATGTCAGATAATATACATCTTTAAGATATATTGTGCTGTGCACCTCATTATTTATTTGGGTAATTAAAGAATCGCTAGTAATTATATAAGCTGTTTTTATAAATATTTTTGCAATTGCCGCAATAATGTAGAAAATGATATTGACTATAACAATCACTAATATCGTTAAACCAGTGAACTTAATAAAATCTTTAAAAATAAGCGGGGGGAATAATAATAATGAAGAAATTAAATAAATTGGGATAAAAGTAATTATTAGTTCACTAATTACACCTGCAACCTTAATCATTATATTCCGCTTATATTTTTTCATGAAACCTATTCCTTTAATAATATCTTCATAATCTTTTTTATTTGACACTGAGCATAGTTACCAACATATACATATTTAGTGCCACCATTTTTGATTATAATTTCTAAATATTTATTGCGTATGTGCTTATAAAATACCTTGTGCTTTTTTTCTTCTTTCGTCAATTTAACAATGTTTACTGCGAGTACTTCTGATATAAAAAGTTCTTGGTTCCACCTAATATCAATATTATTTATCATTTTTTTCCACGTTTTTGCATGCGGAAAATAATAGAAAAACACATAATGATTATTCATTATTAATGTATAGCCAGTAATCCAAAAAATACCAACCACAGGAAGTGAAACCCCCAAGGACGCAAAGATTATTAAATACCAGTTCTTGCATAACCACTCAAGATTGCTTGTATCAGCAAAAACAAAAAAGAATATTGAACATATCGTAAAGGGTGTGCTAATGATAGCAACAATCAGCACATCATAAAATGCAATTATTCGTTTTTTCATAAATCTCCTATGTGGCAATTTTATCAATTAATTGATCTAGCCATTCGTTCAGAAATACGTCGACAACTAAACATACTACCGCACCAGCTACAAAACCAATAACAGTACCAACTCCAGGATTGATCGCCGTACCGATTGTAGTTGTAGCATATATAATTCCTTTGTTGACATAAACTAATCCTATAGATTTTGCTAAAGTTAAAGTTGCTCCCAATATTATACCATTGTCACTTACACCTCTTTGTCTACTATCGACAACATCTATGGCTAAACCTAATAATATACCTAATGTATCAAGTTTT
>DBRT01000012.1:34746-51251 GCA_002306335.1 Caryophanales bacterium UBA1361 | reverse complement strand
AGTATAGCGGTACTCTGTGTAATAGACACCGCGATATTCCTCGCCCTCATTTACTAAATCGATATACCACATAAAGGAAGTCACCGCACCATTATAGTAATAAAGGTAATCAGTCCACGCTTTCGCGTTTTCGCCAGTTGGTAATCCTTCACTTCCGCCTGCTAAATTGTTTAGTGTAGTAATAAGCGTTACATCCGTTACTCTTGTTTGCGGGTAAGCACCAAATTTCATTTCTTCCCCTTCTGCGACAAAATCAGCGGATAACACAAGATTATTACTTGGCATAGCGAAGGTATAAGTTGCAGAGCTTGACACTAAATTATTACTAGCGTCAAACCACCCCGCAAAGAAGTATGGAGCAAGTGCAGTTGCCGTTACTGTCACATTAGTTCCAGCGCGGAATAAGCCCTCACCCGTGACTGTACCACGCGCATCATTTTTACTAAGCACACTAAGTGTATGATAGTGATCAACACAGTCAAATTCAATTTTGCCTAAGTTAAAGGAGGAATCTGCAAGCGCATAAATCCCTATATATTTAGGCTTATAACCATTAAAGTCCGTGCTAAAGTTCGTTGGTGAACTAGCGTTAATCACTACTTTACGCGAAGCATCAAATGACATTGTGTTGGAATAAAGAATTTCAACATTTACAGTGTCATCGCGCTTTGTTAACTCTAGATTCGTAATCCCGTTAATCGGGTCACTATTGACAATATAACCACCCGTTTTAATTCTTTGCCAGTGAGTCGAAGGGTTTGTTAAATGCTTGTAAGAAACAGCAATATTGTTGCCTAGTTCGGTTGTAAGCACTCCTGTTCCCGTATAACCATCAGGATTTTCTGATCCTTCCGCTATTTTGTTCTTCTCAGTACCAAGAACAATGGCGTACGGTGTTGGTTCACCGCGCGCACTAGAGCCGTGATTACTCCCAAGACTAATCGCGCTAATAAGTAGTGCCGATAACGCAAAAAAGGCTAAGGTCGCCTTACTAAGCAACTTTTTGTTTTTCATAGATTATTTCCTTCCTACCAAATGAACATATGTTCATAAATTTAGTTTAACACCATAAAATCAATTAAAAGTTTTTATTTCATGACCTAAATTAGTAAAAAGAAGGATTAAAACTTCACTTAAATTAAATTAATTGCATATATTCGTAATAATTTAGTTGATTATTAACTAAAGCAAAAATTTAATTTTTTGTGATAACGTTTTTTATACAAAAAAAGACTAGGGATTTATTCCTAACCTCTTTCATATAATTTTAATAAATTTTAGCGTTTAAATTTAGATTTAAATTTCTCAAAGAATGTTTCTTTCTTTGGCTCCGCTTTCTTGAAATCTTCAAGCGCCACTTTTTGATCTTTACTTAAATTAGTCGGTGTTTTCACTTCTACTTCTAAGTATTGGTTTCCAACATTACCGCGTACGTCTTTAACCCCTTGGCCACTTAAGCGTAAAGTAGCGCCAGGTTGCGTACCCGCTGGTATTTTAACTTCGACATTGCCATAAACCGTTGGGACTTCAAGTGTAACCCCAAGCGCTGCATCGACAAAGCTAATGGGGATTTGTAAATAAATATCGTTACCAACGCGCTTAAAACTATTATGCGGTTTAATGACAATTTCAACATGTAGGTCACCATTAGGACCACCGTTAAGTCCGCGTTCACCCTTGCCTTGAATCCGTAGCTTTTGACCTTCACCAATGCCGGCTGGGATGTTAAGTAATTGCTTTTCTTTTACACGGGTATAGCCTGCACCATTACATGATTTACACGGTTTACTAATTGTTTTCCCGCTGCCACCACAAGATGTACACGCTCTTTGACTTTGCACACGGCCGAAAATACTTTCTTGGACAAAGGTTTCAACCCCGCTGCCATTACATTTACTACATGTATGGATATCGTTTGCGTTTTCAGCGCCTTTACCTTGACACCTTTCACACATCTTGTCATAAGTGTGCATAAATTCAATCTTTGTGCCATTAATCGCATCCATAAAGTTAATGCGTACCCGCGTTAATAAGTCGTTCCCTCTAGCGGGTCCAGTTTGCCGACTAGCGCGTCGTCCGCCGCCAAAGAAGCCTTCAAAAATATCGCCAAAGTCAAACCCGAAGCCACTGCCACTAAAGCCACCACCAAAAGGATTACCTCCGTTTTGATCAAAGGCAGCGTGACCAAATTGGTCATATGTAGCGCGTTTTTGATCGTCATAGAGGACGTCGTAAGCTTCTTGTACTTCTTTAAACTTCTCTTCTGCATCCTTTTCTTTATTCACATCAGGATGATACTTCTTCGCAAGTTTACGATAAGCACTTTTGATTTCATCTTTCGAAGCACTTTTCTTTATTCCTAATACTTCATAATAATCACGTTTAGCCATCGGCAGCTCCTTTTACATACAGAAACCCCGGATGGCGGGGTTCCTGAAAGTTGTTTCTTAATTTAAATTAGTCTTTTTTATCAGTGAAATCAGCGTCAATGATGTCATCATCTTTTGGTGTTTCAGTAGCGCTAGTTTCACCTTCGGCTTGGCCTTGTTGCATATTTTGCATCATTTGTGCCATTTGTTCGAGTTCACTTAAACGTTTTTCAAGCGTTTCGTAATCTTCTTTTTCAATCGCTTCTTTTAGTTCAGTGACGAGTTTTTCACTTGCTTCTTTTTGATTAGCGTCAACTTTATCGCCACCTTCTTCTAAACTATATTCGATTTCATTAATATATTGTTCAGCGCGGTTTTTAAGTTCAACATTTTTCTTGCGCTTTTCATCAGCTTCTTTATGCTCTTCAGCGTCTTTTACCATGCGGTCAATTTCTTCTTTCGAGAGTCCGCTGCTATTAGTAATCGTAATATGTTGTTCTTTTTGCGTGTCTAAGTCTTTGGCGGTTACTTTAACAATACCGTTAACATCAATGTCAAATGTTACTTCAATCCGTGGTTGACCGCGACGCGCTGGTTTAATGCCGTCAAGGCGGAAGTGACCTAATAATTTATTATCACGCGCCATTGGTCTTTCACCTTGGTAGACAACAATGTCCACCGATGGTTGATTGTCGGCTGCCGTACTAAAGATTTGTGATTTAGTCGTCGGGATAGTCGTATTCCGTGTAATAAGCGGAGTCATTACTTCACCCATTGTTTCAATACCTAAGGTTAACGGAGTAACGTCAAGTAAGACAACGTCTTTAACATCTCCAGCAATAACTGCACCTTGAATGGCCGCTCCAATTGAGACTGCTTCATCAGGATTAACAGTAAGGTTAGGTGCTTTACCTGTCATTTTCTTTACTAACTCTTGGACAGCAGGCATTCTTGTACTACCGCCAATTAAGATTACTTGGTTAAGGTCACTTGCTTTAACTTTAGCGTCACTTAGTGCCCGGCGAATTGGTTCTTCGACTCTCGCTAATAAGTGTTTTGTTAAATCAAGGAACTTCGCTCTTGTTAATTTACCTTCGTAACTAATTGGTCCGCTTGCGCCCATACCAATAAAGGGTAAACTAATTGTTGTTTCAAGCATTTGACTTAAGTCAATCTTTGCTTTTTCAGCCGCTTCACGGAAGCGTTGCATAGCCATTTTGTCATTTAACTTTAAGCCATGTTCTCTTTCAATTTCTTGCTTAATCCATTCGACAATCTCCGCGTCCCAGTCGTCCCCACCTAAGTGGTTATCTCCAGCGGTCGCGATAACTTCAAAGGTACCATCACCAATCTCTAAGATTGAAACGTCAAATGTTCCACCACCTAAGTCAAACACTAAGATCTTTTCATCGTGTTCTTTATCTAAACCGTAAGCAAGTGCGGCCGCGGTCGGTTCGTTAATAATCCGCACAACTTCAAGGCCGGCAATTTCACCAGCGACTTTTGTTGCTTGCCGTTGCGCATCATTAAAGTAAGCAGGAACGGTAATAACAGCTTTTTGAATACTTTGCCCTAAATTCTTTTCGGCATAATCTTTCATATAACCAAGAATTCTCGCGCTTATTTCTTCTGGTGTAAATTCTTTCTTTAACGCATTAATTTTAAACTTTTTATTTGTCCCGATGTGACGCTTAACACTCATCACAGTATCAGGATTAGTAACCGCTTGACGTTTGGCCGCTTCACCATTAACTTGTTCGCCATCAGGTTTAAAGGCGACGACACTTGGGGTGGTCGGTTTGCCTTCTGGGGTTGGAATAACTTTAATTTGGCCGTCAGCTTGGCGATAGCTTACGACACTATTAGTTGTTCCTAAGTCAATTCCAATAATAATTTCTTTCTTTGCCATAATATATATCTCTTCTCCTTTTTATTAATTTAAGTCCTCAGGATTAACTTCTGGGACATTATCATCATTTTTTGGTTCTTCTTTAATATTCGTTGACACTATAACTTGCGCGGGGCGAATTAAGCGATCAATGAATTTAAATGTGTTATTGCGCACACCAAGGACGGTGTTTGGTTCAACTTCTTCACTGTATTTAACTTCCACAGCGTGCATCGAGTTTTCATCGAATTTATCGCCGACATTCACAACTACTTCCTCTAGGCCTTCACTAGTTAAGGCATCAAGTAGTTGTCCGTAGACGAAGCGGAAGCCCGTTAAGTAGTTATTAAGCACTGGATCTTCTTGTTCTTCGCGAATGACATGATTGAAGATATCAAGCGCTGGTAAGAGTTTTTCAATAAATGGTACTGCACGGTATTTAATGTAATATTGTTGATCTTTCGCATTTTGTTTACGCGCATTATCCATATCAGCGAGTACGCGCATATATTTGTTATGCCACTCAGCACTTTCAGCTTTTAGTTTTTCAATTTCAGCTTCGAGTTTTTGTATTTTCGCGAGATGGCGTTTTTTTGGCGCTACATCTTTTTCCACATGTTTCTTTTCATCACTCATCATTAATCTCTCTTTCTATCTCGAAGTACTTTTCGAGCTCATCAGTTACGTATTCTAACGCCCATAAGACTTTACTGTAGTCCATCCGTTTTGGACCAACTAGGACAATTTGTCCGACCTGGTCGCCTGGGACATGGACATTGGCGCTTATGAAGGTTAAGTCTTCATCTTTGCCCCCGATATTCACACTTAAGTCACCGTTTCCCGTGATAAGTTCGCGTATTTTCTCTGGATCATCAAGGATTGATATGAGTTTACGGAGCTTTTCACTATCATTAATGAATTCTGGTTGCTCAAGTAAGCTTTCTTTACCGTATAAGCTAAGCCGGTCATGGGCGTACCTTATAAATGCATCAGTGAAGGCATTTGCTAAGACTTCTTGTTCAACAATGTAATCGGTTAAGAGTGGTTGTAAGAGTTCCATCTTCGCCGATACTTCACTAATTCTTGTACCGACTAGGCGTTCATTGAAGATATTAGCGACTTTGCTAATTTCTTGAATACTTGTTGAAGGCGGGACGATGAAGGTATTATGTTCGACATAGCCGCGATTAGTGACAAATATTGCCGTCCCCATGTTTTTATCCAACGCGACAACTTGAATACTTTGTAGTGTTTCACCTTTTTTCTCGGGGCCAAGTGCGACACTGACAAGATTTGTCATTTGTGAGAGAATTTCACAGGTTTGATTAATTACTTGTTCAACGCTTTTCGTCTTCTCTTCCACAAGCGTCGCAATGTGATGTCGGAAGTTATCATTCACTTCATCTTCACGTAAGTTAGCAACATAGAATTCATAGCCTTTCTTACTTGGTACACGGCCAGCACTAGCGTGTGGCTTTTCAAGAAAGCCCATTCCTTCAAGGGCATTCATTTCCGCTCGAACCGTTGCACTGCTATAGTTTAAGTTATAATTATCAATTAATGACTTTGAACCAACAGGTTGGGCAGTCTTAATAAATAACTCAACAGTATACTTTAAGATTAACTCTCTTCGTCTGTATCTCATAACTCCTCCTTAGCACTTGCAACTTTCGATTGCTAAATATATTATACTAAAGAAAATAGCACTGTCAACATTTAAGTGCTAAATTTCGTAAATTTTTACTAATTACTTCGTAAAAAGCCAAAAATTAGGCTATTTTTTTGTTAAATTTGCGTCTTTTTGGTTTTTTAATCGCATGTTTTTCATTAAAATTTAAGAGCCGTAAACCGTTTAATATCACTAAAATAGTACTACCTTCATGGATCGCTACTGCTAATCCCATTGGCAATGTCACCACGAAATTAAGCGCAATTAATAATAGCACCACACTGAGCGCTAACACAATATTTTGAATAACAATGCGTTTAAGTTTTCGTGAAATAGCGTGCATTAATGATAACTTTTGGAAATCATTGTTGACAAGCACCCCATCAGCAACATCAATCGCCACATCAGTGCCATCCCCCATTGCAATCCCGATTGTGGCTTCAACAAGCGCGGGCGCATCATTAATCCCGTCTCCCACCATCGCTACTCCGCCGTATTCCTTTTTTAGTTCTTTAACAATATCAAGCTTTTGTTCAGGTAATACATTCGCGTATATTCGCTTAATGCCTAACTCTTTACCAATAGCTTTTGCCGTTAATTCATTATCTCCAGTAATCATTACTGTATTAATTTCTTGTTTTCTAAAGTATTCAAGCCCATCAACGGCACAACATTTAATCATATCTAAAAGCGCTACAAGTAAGATTGGTTTCCCGTTTTTTGCAATAAAGACGACTGTTTTACCTTGAACTGCCAACTCTTTAGCGCGATTAGCGCAGCGCTCTGGTAAATTAAATAATGCTGGTTTACCTACAAGATACTCGTTACCGTCATACATTGCGCGTAATCCACTGCCAATTTTATGTTCAACTTCTAAATCAACTGTTTTTATAGGAGTAAAATGACTAACAATCGCTGTCGCTAATGGGTGATTACTTTTCTTTTCCATACTGACAAGGAAAACTTTTCCTTCTTCTGCTTCTTCTGCACTTACTCCTGGCGGGATATTAACATCAGTAACACTCGGTTTCCCTTCCGTTAAAGTACCAGTTTTATCAAAAGCAACTGCTTCTACATCCGCAAATAGAGCTAAGGAAGAAGCACCTTTAAAAAGCACACCGCGTCTTGCTAAAAGACTTAAAGCACTTAGACTTGCCGGGATATCACTAACAGCTAGGGCACACGGCGAAGCACCGATAAAAAGAATAATTGTGCGTTTAAGCGCAAGCGTCATCCCGTTAGCGCTAATAACTTCATTCCACCCTAAAACATAATAGCCAAATAAATAAAATAGTGGAGCAATTAACATCACAATAGTTACATAAATTGGTTCAAATTTCTTAATAAATGTCGCAGTTTTAGTTAAATTAGTTTGCGTTTCACTCACAACCTTTAAGATTTTCGCTAATACCGTTTCATCACTATTTTTGGTCACTACCATCGTAAAAGTACTGTTGCCATTAATACTACCACCAAAGACTTCATCACCTTCATGCTTCTCTTTTGGCATACTTTCACCCGTAATCATCGCTTCATTAATTGCGGCACTACCACTAACTATCGTGCCATCTGTCGGGATTTGATCACCATTTAACACAAGTACTTTGTCACCAACTTTTAGTGACTCAACACTTACTTCTTGTTGTGTTCCGTCTTGAAGTAAAAGCCTAGCGGTTGTCGGTGTTATCTTTAAAAGATTCGTAATTTCTTTGGCACTTTTTGCTTCAGCATATTCTTCAAGAAAATGCGCGCCCGCGAATATTAATATAAGTAAAGCAGCGTCGCCATAATCACCAATAATAATCGCCCCAATCGCCCCTAGTGCCATTAAGATATGAATATTTGGACGAAATCTTTTACTTTTAATACTCTCTTTAACCGTTTCGACTAGTCCTTCACTAATAACTTTGTAACCCGCAAGAATAAGCGCTACTAAGTTTAAAATCATTACCGCTTTATCACTTAAAAAACTCACACCGGGGATAAATGCTAAAAGTGCAAATAAAAAGAGTAATAGCCCGATAAAATAAGCATAGAGACCAAGCTCGTGAAATATTTTTTGAAATTTACTTTGTTTATTATCTTGTATCATATTTTTACTCCCTAATATGGTCACGTGCTTGTTTAATAATTTCATAAATATGCGGGTCAAGAATTTCATAAATCCGCTCTTGGCCAGCTTTTGAATACGTGACTACGCGATGGTCATAAAGTGTCCGTAATTGATGACTAATCGCACTTTGCGTCATATTTAATGCATTAGCGATTTCAGTGACATTCTTTGCGCTTTCTTCTAAGAGTAAAATAATACGCATACGCGTATCATCTCCTAAGACTTTAAAGAAGTCTCGTAATCTTTCAATATCCACGACTTTATCCATAATTTTCTCCTAACACTTGAATATTTGAGCAAGTGTTCATATACATTATAAAAAATATATCTAATATATGTAAAGATATTTACATTATTAATGTTAAAACGACTTGATCAAGGAGCATAATCCCTTCATCTGTCGCATATACTTTGTCATCAGTGACATTTAAAAGTCCTCTTTCTATGAGGCTTTTTACCTTAGTGCCATACTTTTCTAAAAAATCAAAGCCGACACGAGTTTTAAAGTCTTGTAAACTAAAACCTTGTGCGAGTCGTAAGTTAAGCATTAAGTACTCTTCAACATATTCTTCGCTTGTTATTTCGTCGTAATTTATGATACTTTCACCTTTTAAATACTTAGTTAAACCGCCACTTATTAAGTAGCGTTTACCATCAATATACCCACTAGCGCCAAGGCCAATCCCGTAATAATTACGGTTTTCCCAATATAGTTTATTGTGGATACTTTCATATCCCTTTAACGCAAAATTACTAACTTCATAGCGTATATAATTATTATTTCTTAATGTTTTTAAAATAAAGTCATACATCTCGCGTAAAGTGTCGTCACTTGGAACTTCCCACTTTTTAAGTGCAGCCATCGTGCCTTTTTCAATCGTTAAGCTATAGGTAGAAATATGTGGTGCTCCTAGCTTTATGATGTTCATTAAGTCATTTTCTAAGTCGCTAAGAGTTTGGCCAGGTAATCCGTAAATTAAATCAACACTAAAGTTTGTAAATAGGGCCTTTTTAACAAGCGCAATCTTTGTTTTAATCATCGTATAAGTATGATGACGATTTAATTTTTTAAGCATATAGTCATCAGTGGTTTGCACTCCAATACTCAGACGATTAACACCGTAACTTCGCATTAATTTAAGTTTAGGCAAGGTTAAACTTTCGACATTAGCCTCGACTGTATACTCTTTTACATTAGCCGTATAAGGCTTTAATAATTCTAAAAGATTACGTAACTCATAATAGCTTAAAGACGAAGGCGTCCCGCCCCCGATATAAAGCGTACTTAAGTCACGACTAACATTAAAAAAACTTAAGTCATGCTTAAGCTTTTCTAAGTAAGATGCAACCCACTTTTTTTGATAAATTACTTTAACAAAATCGCAATAATGGCATAGTGAAGTGCAAAAAGGAATGTGTACATAAAGTCCACGTTTAGTCATTTTTCGTTTCTTTATCTACTTTTTCAAATTCCGCTAAGATTTTTTCATCAGTAATTGGTTCAAGTACTCTATCTAATTCTTGTTGAACAGCGACTTGTTCATTAACGCGACCACCTTTATCCTTTAAACCAGGAATTAAGCGGCGAATAATAAAGGTAATAAGCGCAATTAAGCCAAAAAAGAGTAATAAAAATAACAGAATTAATCCTGGTGAATCAATCGCAAGTGTTGGTAAATAAATCATAATCATCATCCTATGCTTTCCGTGTTGGTGTATAAATAAATTTGTTTTTAAATTTTTCTTTGCGGTAATATCCGCTGTTAGCGAGGTGTTCCATTGATGTCCGCGCTGTTTCATACGCACAGCCAGTCACTTCTTTAAAGTCATTAATTGAGTAATATTTACCCATAGTACAGTGTCTAGCGTAGAAATAGGCTTGAGCGCGACTTAAACTTGGATCGCTTTCACGAATATGTCGCTCTAAGCGTAATATATCATTTTCGCTAAGTTCTGGTGGTAATTGTGTAATCCCTAAATTGGCCTCTTCTGGTGTAACTTTTACGCCTTCTTCGCGCGGCGGTGGAAGCGGGATTGCGGATTTTTTCGGTGTATAAACTGGTACTGGTTCCGGTTTAAAAGTTTCTTCCTTCTCCGCTACTTCGGCTTGGGCATGTTCAAAAAGATCAGTTGGTGGTGTAGCACTCACACTTTCTTCTTGCGTTTCTTCTTCAAATGGTGGGAGCACATGCTTTTCTGCTTCAAGTTCATGCGTCACGACAAACACAATCCGTTCTTCAATTGTTTGCAGTGATTCATTAAGCACATTAATAAGTAAATCAATAAAATAAGTTAAATCAGCACTTTTCTTTACTTCGGCGAAAACATCATCACGCGCATCACGGTATCTTTCTAAGATAAGTTCAAAGTTAAGATAAGGCGCAATAAGCGCTAGTTCTCTTTCTGCAAGGAAGGCTTTTGCCATTAAAATGGCAATAATTTCACTATGAGCTTCAAAAGGTTTAATATAATCAAGATAGAAAATAATCGCTGCACTTTGCACAATGGTTGGTAATGTACTTGTGGCCATAAATGCGTAAAAATCAGCGATTGCATCACTAATTTGATTGACGGGAACATGCGGATGAACATGATTAATGACGGAGACTTGACGCCCCGTTTTAATTTCGGTAGTGCGATAAATATAGTTACTTAGCGGCGGAACATTAAATAGGCGCCCAACATCAGCTAAAAGTGCTTCAGTAAAATCAAGATTAGCGCTTTTTGCTACAAGTTCTAACCCACGATAATAATCATTTAAAAACATCTCCCACGCATTTAAAACACTAATATTGTGATTAATGAGTTGATTAACAATCCCATCATGAAAATTAATTTCATAACTAGCGGCGATTGTTTTTAAAACATCACGAGTTAATAAGGTTTTAAGTGCCTTTTGATGATTCGCATCAACATAAACTTCTTGAATTCGTGCTTGAATACGCGAGATTCTGCGGTCAAGTTGATTTAAGCGATCATTAATTTTGGGGGTTAATACAACGCGTAAACGATTACGTTCAACCGTGCGTAAAGGGATGGTCACACTGAACATATTGCGATATTGTAATACTTCTTTCCAAATATCATCAATCAGTGTTGTGCCAAGTGCCCTACTAACTTGATTCATCGTTAGATAGCGTTCATTACTAAAGCGTTCTCCTTGGTTAGTGCTCATACATTTCTTCCTCTATTAAAGTGTACCATAATTGATGTTTGTTTTGACCCCTAAAACTATAAAACTACTAATATTTTACTAATTATCATCATCAATACTTAAAACTGACATGAAGGCTTCTTGTGGAATCTCCACTGAACCGACGAGTTTCATCCGTTTTTTCCCTTCTTTTTGCTTTTCTAAAAGCTTGCGTTTCCGACTAATATCACCACCATAACACTTCGCTAAGACATCTTTACGCACTGCTTTAATATCGGTTCTTGCAATAATCTTATTATTGATAGCTGCTTGAATCGGTACTTCAAATTGTTGCCGTGGAATGATGTTTTTTAAGGCACGACACATGGCAACACCGCGGTTATAAGCAGCCGGGCGATACACAATTAGACTTAAAGCGTCAACTGGTTGACCATTAAGTAAAATATCCATTTTCGCTAAGTTACTAGCTTTATAGCCGCTAAGACTATAATCAAGTGTCGCGTAGCCCTTTGAATAACTTTTTAATTTATCAAAGAAATTGTAAATTACTTCAGATAAGGGAATCTCATAAGTAACTTGCATTCGCGTATCATCAAGATAAGATAAATCGACATAAATACCGCGCTTATCTTGGCATAATTCCATAATGGGACCGACGTATTCTTGTGGTGTCATAATTTGTGCTTTAACATATGGTTCTTCGATACGGTCAACAAGTGTAAAATCTGGTAATTTACTTGGGTTATCTATTTTTAACATCGTCCCATTAGTGAGATAAACATGATAAATAACACTTGGCGCTGTTAAGATTAAATTTAAGTCGTGTTCCCGTTCAAGCCGTTCTTGAATTACATCCATATGTAAAAGCCCTAAAAATCCGCAGCGGAAACCAAAACCTAAGGCGACACTAGTTTCTGGCTCATATTTTAAGGCTGCGTCATTTAGTGAAAGTTTCTCTAAAGCGTCTTTAAGATCACCATAATCCTTTGAATCAACTGGATAGAGACCGCAATATACCATCGGCGTAATTTCGCGGTAACCTGGTAAAGCTTCCTTTGCTTTATTATTAACTAAAGTAACAGTGTCCCCCGTACTAATATCTTTGATATCTTTAATTTGCGCAGCTAAGTACCCTACTTCCCCAGCGCGTAATACATCACGCTTTACTTCTTGCGGTGTTCTAATTCCTAATTCAGTGACTAAATACTTTTTATTCGTCGCCATCATTAACACTTCATCGCCAACACGCACTTCCCCTTCTTTAACGCGCATCATAATAATGACACCGCGATAAGGGTCATAATAACTATCAAAAATAAGTGCTTTAAGTGGTGCTTTAACATTTCCGCTTGGTGCAGGCACATATTTAACAATTGCTTCAAGTACTTCTTCAATATTAAAACCTGTTTTAGCGCTGACGCCAATAACTTTAGAGGGATCAAGACCAATCCGTTTGTGAATTTCTTCACGCACTTCTTCCACTCTTGCACTTGGTAAATCAACTTTATTAATCACTGGGATAATCTCTAAATCATTATCAATTGCTAAATACATATTTGCTAGTGTCTGTGCTTCAACACCTTGGGTCGCGTCAACAACTAAAATCGCTCCTTCGCACGCCGCTAAAGAACGACTAACTTCATAAGTAAAATCAACATGCCCTGGCGTATCAATTAAATTTAAACGATATGTTTTACCGTCTTTTGCTAAATAATCAAGGGCAACAGCATTAAGTTTAATCGTAATCCCGCGTTCTCTTTCTAATTCTAAAGAATCAAGCACTTGCGCTTTCATTTCACGCTTTTCAAGTGTGCCTGTTGTCTCAATTAAGCGATCTGCAAGGGTCGATTTACCATGATCAATATGGGCAATAATTGAGAAGTTACGGATTAAATCTTTGTTGTAATTCATAATACTTACTCTCGAGATAGTATTATACCAATTTTTATTAAAATTGACTAATGAGAAAAGACTAAGTACAAAACATTCATATAAGCACTTAAAAATAGTGAGTTAATTTAAGAAAAAACGCGCTAAAAGGTGGCTGATTCTTTCCGCACTTTTTACTTGCACGACTAGGCCGTCATAACTTTCTAATTGCTGGCGATAGGGACTGTAATTATAACGCTTATCCATCAAAAGGATAAAACCGTAATCTTTTTCACTTCTAATTACGCGGCCCATAGTTTGAAGTATCTTATTAAGCGCAGGATAAACATAAGCATAACTTATTCCGTCATTAAGTTTATTTTCAAAATAATCTTTTTCTAGTTCTTTTTCAAAAGATGGTGGCGGATACCCTACTCCTAGAATAATTACACCACTTAAGCGGTCACTAACAAGGTCGACTCCTTCACTAAAAGAGCCGCCTAATACCGCTAGACCAAGTGTTGTTTTTGTTGGCGAGAGTTTAAATGTTTCTAGATACTTTTCTTTTTCGATATCACTCATACTTGGTCGTTGCACAATTAAATCATAGTCTTCGCTATTTCTTAACTCTTGCTCCAAATTTTCAAGATACATAAAACTAGGCGTATAAACAATATAATTACCAGTTTTAACACTTATCGCTGCCCGAATTTTCTCCGCTACTACACTTAGAGTTTGTTCGCGGTCTTTATAATAAAGACTAGTGCTACCGTCAACCATAATTAAAAGCTGTTCACGGCTAAACGGGTTAGGAATTTGATGAATATCATCATCAATACTAAGCATCGTTTTAAAGTAAGGCGCTGGTGCAAGTGTCGCACTAAAAAATATCGCGTGGTCAATTACTTTTAAAAATTCATTAATAAACTTTGCGCCACTAAGACACTTAATAAAAAACTTTGGGAAAAACTTCCGTGCTTCATCAATTTCGGTGTAAAGGATAAAATCTTCATCCGCCAAATCGAGAATTTTTATAAATTTATTCACATCAAAAAAGAAATCGCTAAAGCCTTCCGCTAGGTTATTGCCTTGTTCTTGCATATATTCACTACCTACAACTAAAAAGCGGTCAAGACTACTCCGTAATTCATGTGGAAATTCAGTGATTGTTTCATATTCACTAATAATCTCCTCTTTATATTCATCAAGGTCTTTAACAATCCGATTAATAATTCGTCTAATTTTCTTATGTTCCGCGCCTTTTAACACTTTTCTAAAACTATAGAACGGCGTAAAATCAAGCACTAAAGAGTAATTATCACTCACACGGCGTGGTAAGTTATGCGCTTCATCAACAAGGGCAATATAATTACCGCGCTTACTATCGAAAAAGCGCCTTAAATACACAAAAGGATCGAATAGATAATTGTAATCAGCAATAATAACATCACTCAAAAGTGTTAAATCTAACTGAAATTCAAACGGACATAATTCATGTTTTTTGGCATATTCAGTAACAATCTCGGTGTTATATTCATTATCACTCTTAAAAGCATCAAGTAGCGCGTTTCTAATCTTCCCGTAATAATTAACGGCATATGGACATTCATCAGGATTACAGGCAACTTTATCATTAAGACACATCTTTTCTTTGGCGCTGACTGTAGTACTTTTAACTAGTGCTTTTTCGCGCACTACTCGTAAAGCATTTTCGGCTTGTGCCTTCCCACTTCCTTTTGCGGTTAAGTAAAAGATTTTAGTATTAGTTTTTTCCGCTAAAACTTTAAGACTAGGATAAAGTACCGCCATAGTTTTACCGCTACCAGTTGGTGCATTTAAGAATATTTTATGCTCATGTTCTAAGGCGTGCTCTACTTGTTCCATCATTACTTTTTGACTAGAACGTACTTCCTTATAAGGAAAATTAAGTGCTTTAAGTCTCTTTGTACGGCGCTTTTCATATTTTTCGACTTGATAGAAAAACGCTAAATATTCACCAAAATAACTAAAAACATCACTTTGTAATTCTTCACGCGTAAATGTATAGCGTTTCATCATCTTGCGTTCATCAATTTGTGAAATATATGTTAATTGAATATCAATAACGTCTAAGTTAAAACGGAGTGCATACATCAATGCATAACACTTTGCTTGTCCAAGATGCCACGCTTCATTATTTTCAAAAAATTTATCAATATCAGTGTTCGCACTTTTAATTTCTTCAATCGTTATCTCACTTCCATTAACAATAACCCCGTCTACTCTTCCTTGTAATGTAATAAGATGATTTTCATATTCAAAAGTATATTCAAGTGCATATTCGGCAAGGTATTTATCATTTTGTTTAGCTTGATAGAAGGCGTGAATCTGTGTACCTCGCGTCATTGTTTCTAAATTAAAAATGCGGGTATCTAAATCCCCAGAATGTAAAACAAAGTCCACGAGCTCGTGAACACTGAGGTTAAATTTCCGCATCAATATATCCTTTTAAAATGGTCGGTAATTTATGCTTTTCACCATTAATAAAACTACGAGCATCAATTACTTTCTTGCCGCTTTTTTGTAGTTTAAGTACTTCAATTTGTCCGCCCTTTACTTGTAATAAAAGTTTTTTCTCACTAATGAAAAGTTCACCAATAGTGCGAGTAACATTATTATTGTCAAAGCGTGCTTCGTAAATTTTTAATGGTAAGTCATCGTAACTTAATGACGCACCTGTAGCGGGCGCAAAAGCTTGTATCCGCCCTAAAACATTCTTAACATCGTCATTTTCAAGATTAATCCACTCATCTTTAATCTTTAAAAGCGGGGCAAAAGTAACTTGTGATTCCTCTTGCTGCACACCTTTATTTTCGCCGCTAATAACACTTGGTAAAACTTCTTCAATCAGTGTCGCACTTGCTTTTACCATCTTACTTGCAATTGTTCGGAAGTTATCGCTTGGTTCAATTTTAAATTTTTCAATCCCGAACACTCGGCCAGCGTCCATTGCTTCAACCATTTCCATAAGACTAACACCCGTTTCTTCTTCGGCATTTATTAGTGCCATTTGAATTGGAGAAGCCCCGCGATATTTTGGCAAGATTGAGCCGTGAAAATTTAAACAACCATATTTAGGTGCTTCTAGTACTGCTTTAGGTACAATTTGACCATAGGCAAAAGTAAGGATTAAGTCCGGTTCTAGTTCCACTACGAAATCATATTCTTTACGAATGCGAAGCGGAGTAAAAACGGGAATATTATGCGCTAATGCTAAAGTCTTTACGGGACTTGGTGTTAATACTCTTTTGCGCCCAACAGGACTATCACCTTGTGTAACAACAGCGATAATGTTATAATCTGCTTCAATTAAATAGCGTAAAAGTTCAGCGCTGAAGTCTGGTGTTCCTAAATAAATAATTCTTAAATCTTTCATACTCTTCACGCTTAAATTATAGACAAAA
>DBRT01000012.1:31758-34608 GCA_002306335.1 Caryophanales bacterium UBA1361 | reverse complement strand
TTTTTAAAAGATAAGGAATTACAAGTTCCTTGTATTCACATTACAATGCTTATCCATACGGCGCTTTTTATCTATGCTTCTGTTCCGCTAATACTCGGATGGAATGCTTACGATATGAAGGCTAGTGTCGTCATACTTATAATATTTGGGATATCTTTACTACTTGGTATTTTTTATTACTTGCATGACTTTTTTGCAAGGAGAAAACGCCTTAAAATTTAAATAAAGTTTTTTTAATCATAGTATCGCTATAAATTACTCTATTGCCTACTTTGAAGAAATTTAATGAATATAATGAATAGAAACACGCAATTACTGAAAAATTATTGCACTCTTTATTTGCTAAAATTATTATAATTTTATATAATATTTAAGATTATTATTGAAAGAGGTAATAGTATGCCAAATATTAAGCAACAAATTAAACGTGTTAAGACCAATGAAAAAGCGCGCCAACGCAACGCCCATTTTAAATCAATGGTGCGAACTCAACTTAAAAAAGTTCGCGTAGCGATTGATGCAAAAGATGTCGCCTTAGCCGAAGCTGAATATAAAAAAGCCGTCTCTTTATTAGACAAAGCAGCAGGTCGTGGTGTGTTCCACCGCAATAAAGTTGCTCGTCATAAGAGCGAATTAGCGCGTCAAATTAATGAACTTTCTGCTTAGTAATTAAGAAGAAACATTTCAAATCCATAAAAACGGTCAATTTGGCCGCTTTTTATTTTATAATCTAAATCCGCAAGCGCGAGTAAAATATTAAATACTTCTTCTAAACTAGTGCGTCGTCTTTGATCCATCGCTAGTTTAACGCGGTAAGGATGAATTTTCAAAAAACTAGCAATTTCTTCGTTTGTCATCCCTTCTTCATGACATATATAAATTTGTGCATATGTTCTAAACTGATTACCGACTTGAGCAATAAAGGCGACTGGTTCTTGGTTTTGCACTTTAAAATCTTGATATATTTTAATAGTCTTCGCTTTGTCACCGCTGATAAAGGCATTAACTAGCGCAAAACTATTTTCTTCTAAAAGCGGTGTTACAAGTTCTTCAACCAGTGGCAAAGTAACTCTTTCACCATAAATCGCTAATTTTTCTGCTTCCTGTAAAAAAGAACCTAGATTAGTGACGCGGCTAAGTAATTCACTTGCAGCCTCATCATCAATCGGTAAATTTTCTTTAGCAAAGTAAGCACGCACAAAGCGTTGCCAATCATTTTTATCAATATCTTTTTCAACCGTTATTTTCCCGTTATTTTCAATAAACTTAATAATTTTATGTTTCGGGTTAATTTGTGAAGAACGAGCGATGAAAATAAGATGCGTATCTTCACTTAGACGCGAAAGCAAATCAATTTGTTCGTCAGGAATATCTTTATTAATACTTTTTTCATTACTTGTCGTTAACACACTGGCGTGGTCAATAACAATAACGCGTACACTGCTATCAAAAGCATAACTTAGTGCATCTTCAATGATTTCACTAAAAGGCGTTTCTCGCATGTCGTAACGCACATAGTTAAAAGCATTTCGTTCGGGTAATAAAGCATCTACCGTTTTCCGAATTACCTTTTCCACTAGTGCATATTCATTAGCCGCAAAGAGATATAACATAGTTATATTATACAAGTTTTTAAGGTAATTGTACCAAGAGTGTCTGTTCTTTTTATTTTCACATCATATTTTTGTAAAGTCGAAAGTACGGTGTGATGGGGGTGACCGTATTTATTTTGATATCCGCAGCTAATAATTGCTACTTGTGGCTTGTAATGACGAATAAAGTCGTCGCTTGTACTCGTATTTGAACCGTGATGACCAACCTTTAAAACGTCAACCTCTAAAGTAGGATAAGTCTTTATTAAATCTACTTCATTTGGTATCCCGGCGTCTGCCATTAAAAGGATTTTTAACTTTGGAAAAGGCACATAGATGATTAATGAATCAAGATTTACATCATCATAATACTTATTATTTAAGTTCTCTAATGTTATTCCGTTAACATTAAGCGGGAAATATTGTCTTTCGGTAATAACATTTTTCACCGTAAAATTATGCATTAACGCTTCTTTAGCACCACAGTGATCAAAGTCATCATGTGTAATAATTAAGTAATCTAAACGATAAATTTTATTGCGTTTTAAGTAGGGTATTAAAATATCATTGCCAACATCTTTATAAGTTAATCCCCCCGTATCGATTAATACATATTTATTTTTTATCCGTAGTAAAGTACTATCACCTTGACCGACATTTATAAAACTAATACTATATTCAAAATAATGATTAAGTGGTAATAAGTTTAATAAAAGCAATGTCGTTATTAATAGCGTAATATCTTTTTGTAATGGTTTAATCTTAGCGTTAAAAGCATAAAGCAACACGCTGATAAAAGTAACTAATAAGAGTTTAGAAAGCACATTTAAATCACCAAAATATAGTGTGATATTAATTTTTTTCATCAAAACAACTAGGTGATAAATAAGATTAAGTGTATTTATGCCAACATTTTGCAAAGGAGCAATAAAAAGTGTTACAAAGTAAACTAGTGTCCACAAAGCAATAAGCGGCACTAATAAAAGACTAATAAAGATATACACTAAATTAAATGTTCCGCTTGTAAATATGTTATAAGGCACAATAACACACATCACGATAAGAGAGCTTTGTAACCTTCCTTTTACTGAACGAGACGGACGCACCATTTGAAAAAGAAATGTTAATAAGTAGGCTAAGTAGAATGCGGGATCAAAAACAAAATAAGGATTAATAACTAAAAAGAAAAAAGCAGCAATACACGTTAATTCTACACTATTAAAGTAAGCATTAAGGTGCTTCTTATTAATAAGACGCA
>DBRT01000012.1:0-31714 GCA_002306335.1 Caryophanales bacterium UBA1361 | reverse complement strand
CTGCTTATTTTCTTTACAACACGGCGTAAAAACGAGAGATGCGCTCCTGTTAGACTAATTAGAAATAATAAGTCTAACCGTATTAATTCATGAATAAAGGGATCATCGTAATTTATTGTTTTAATTAATAATAAATTTTTAATGTGTTCAAGATGCGGAGGATAAGTAATTTTTTTAACTGTAAACTTATTAAATAGTCGTAATAAAGACGGTACTTTTAGTTCATAAAACGAAAGATTAAGCGCACTTTTAATTCCCTTATTTTCTAAATATTTCGCGTAATTAAATTCTCCTTCAAGCCGCTTATAAAAGTAAGGTACTTTATAACCGTTAAGTAAAATTATGTCCCCTTCTACAAGTTTATTATTTTCTAACCGCACATAAAATTTCCCACGCACTGTTAAAACTATAATATGATTAGTGCCCGCTTTAGTTATGAGCCCAAAACTACTTTCAAAAGGTAACTTACTAATAAAGTTACTTATAATCATTATAATTAGACCTAAAGCAAAAAAGACAATAACAAAAGTAAAAGTCAATTTATTTTTAAAAGTGCGGACTAGAAGCAACAAGAAAGGAAGGATAAAAAGTGGAAGTCTAAATGCTAAAAGTCCGCAGCAAAATGATAGAAAGATGAATAATAAATTCATCGTAAAGTTACATGATTTTTAATTTTTTCAAATGTTGCTTTGGCAATGCCTTTTACTTTCATTAGTTCTTCTAAATAAGTAAATTCGCCGTGCTCCCCGCGATACTGAATAATCGCACCAGCTAGCGTCTCACCAATGCCGTTAACTTCCATTAGTTTATCTTTGGAGTCGGCGTTAATATTAACTTTATGGAGCGGCATCTCCCCACAGTAATCATCTAAGTCATTAATCGGAGCGATGTAATAACTAACACCAGCAATAAGCACTGTGTCTTCAATATAAGAGCGCGCATCAGCGTTACTTGTTGGTCCGCCCGCTGCCATAATTAAGTCACCAATTGTTTCGTCTTTTTTCATCACATATGTTCCTGGTTTTACGACTTGTCCCGTCACTGTTATTGATAAAAAGTTATCATCAATAACATGCATTGAACTTTGTCCTTGCGGATTAGCGCTCATATTGCTATTAATCACACTAAAGGCAAAGATGACAATAACTGTAGCGATTACTACACCAATCATTAGCTTTAACATAAATAAAAAACCTCCTACTAATAAGTAGGAAGTTATTTATCTTTTTACTACAAAAATATTAATTATTCGATTGGTTCAGTCGAAATATTTAAAATTTCCACTTCATAGGGAGGTTGGGCTTTTACGTTTACGCGGTCACCAACTTTTTTTCCTAAAATGGCTTGGGCAATCGGGGCATCAACAGAAACTGTACCATTAAGTGGTTTACCTTCAAATTGTCCTAAAATACGGAGCGAGAAAGTATCATCATTTGTGCGGTCATGAACTTCAACATAGTTCCCAACGGCAACTGTTTTACTCGTTTTGGAATATTCAACGATTTCTTTATGCGCTAAAATGTGTTCAATTTCCATAATCCGGCTTTCGATATTGCCTTGTTTATTACGGGCAGCGTCGTAATCTGCGTTTTCACTTAAGTCACCAAAACTACGGGCTTCTTCGATTTCTTTGAGCACTAGAGGCCGTTCTACATTTACGAGAACACTTAATTCTTCTTCTAAGGCGTCAACCCCTTCTTGGGTTAAAGTATATTTATTAGTCATAGTCATTTCTCCTATATAAATTGCTAATGCATTATAACATAATGCTTATAATTCTCAACCAAAAACAAAAGGGAAGCGGTTACTCTTCTAATTCGCTTTCGTAGGCGCGGAATACTTCTTCCATTTCCGCAAGTTCTTCTTCGTCTTCAACATATTCTAATGTCCCGTCATCAAAATACTTCGCGCACATCACTTCTTCATCATTATTTTCATCATAGAAAAAGACATATTTTGTGCCTCGTTCTTCATTTTCATACGTAAAAAGAATAATAAACTCTTCTTCTCCGCCTTCTTCGGTTGTAATAACAATCACATCATTTTCTTTCATTGCTTCTTTTCCTTTCTAAATAAGTTTCTAATATGTATTTTGCCGCGACAGCGTCAATCTGTGCTTTAATTTGCTCCTTTTTATAACCGAGTCGTTCAAGTTCTTCGGTAGCCGCAAGCGTCGTGTAAGTTTCATTAACTAATACAATAGGCGGCGAACCTTCACGCAAGAGATCATCACGGAATCTTTCCGCAGACTTTGCTCTTTCCCCAACAGTGCCATCAGTGTTAAGCGGGTAGCCAAGCGCAATTTCACTAATGTTTTCTTTAGCGCATATTGCTAAGACATGGGCACGCGCCTTTTTATAGTAATGCGGGGGAAACACATAATTTTCATAAGCAACTGCAAATGTCGCATCAACATTACTTATCGCTATCCCAAGCGTTTTAGTTCCTAAGTCTAAGCCTAATATTTTACTCATCAAGCACCTTTAATATTGTCGCTAATGCTTTTGCTTTTTCTGGTAAGTTTAAGAGCACACCGTTAGCAAAGTCAGGTCGGCCGCCACCGCGTCCACCAAAAGTGCTTGTTAATGCGCGCATTACTTTATTAGCGTTTAGCGACTTTGATAACTCTTTACTCACACTAATAAGCAGTGGGAAGTCATTTGTATTATTACCAACTAACACAAGTAAAGCGCACTCATCAGTGCTTCTCACTTTATCGGCAATAACTCCTAAGTCTTCACGATTTGAAGTAGTGAAATATTCTAAATATATATTCGTATCACCGTGCTTTTTCGGTGTTAGAGCGGAAGCAGTACGATGGAGTTCAGCTGTTTTAAGCATTGTGACTTCACTATTTAAAAGGGCATTTTTTTCTACTAGAGTGCGCACATGTGGCACGACATCTTTTTTATCATTAAGCCCAAGCTCTTTACTTATTCTTTTCACAGTGTCAGAATATGTTTTTAGGTGTTCGTAGGCCGCTAATCCGGTTAAAGCAACAATCCGACGCACCCCACTAGCGATACTACTTTCACTTACAATTACAAAAGTACCAATCTTACTTGTATTATCAATATGTGTCCCACCACAAAGTTCAACCGATATTCCGGCAAAAGTAACAACGCGTACTAAGTCACCATACTTTTCCATAAATAAAGCTTTTGCACCAAGCTTTTGTGCTTCCGCTAAAGTCATATATTTAACAGTTAATGGGACTGAGTCACTAATATATTTATTAACAATTAATTCAATTTTTTCTAATTCTTCGTCAGTTACACGGGTATTATAATTAAAGTCAAAGCGTAAGTAATCAGGACCAACATAACTCCCAGCTTGACTTACTTCACTACCTAATACATCGTTAAGTGCACGGTGTAATAAGTGTGTGGCACTGTGGTTAAGCATAATGGAGCGACGCGCTACCCCGTCGATTTCTAATTGTACTTTATCACCAACCTTAATTACGCCGTAATCAAGCGTTAGATGATGTAAATGTTGACCGTGTGGTGCTTTACTCATCGCACTGACGACAGCGCGAAGTTCTTTGTTGCTTACAAAACCGCTATCACTAACTTGTCCGCCGCTTTCACTGTAAAAGGGGGTAACATCAAAGATGGCACTCACATCTTCTTCACTTTCATTAACTTTAACACCATCTTTAAATAAGCCAATAACAGTCGCGGTAACACTAAATTTTTGTTCTTCAAATTTTGACTTCTGATCAAACTTTAATAAGTCTTCACTTTGACTAGCCATGCTATTTAAATTTTTACGCGCAGCACGTGCTCTTTCGCGTTGTTCTTCAAGCAAAACTTCAAAGCCTTTCACATCGACACTCGCGCCATTTTCACTAGCGATTTCTAGTGTTAAATCAATGGGGAACCCAAAAGTATCATAGAGTTTAAATGCAACTTCCCCGCTGATGTTCTTGCTATTTGATAGGGCACCGCGTAATAATTCTTCACCATGATTAAGTGTATTTAAAAAGCGTACTTCTTCGGCTTTAATAAGTTTTTCGACATGGTCTATTTTACTTTCTAAATATGGATAGAAGTCTTTCATAACATCAACTACACTTTGCACTAATTTGTAAAGGAAGGGTTCTTTCATAGCGAGCTTTTGGCCATAACGCACCGCGCGTCGTAATACACGGCGTAAGACATAACCCCGCCCTTCATTACTAAAACTAGCGCCATCTGCTATTGCGAATGTTGATGTACGAATATGATCAGCAATAACACGGAAACTAACGATATCATCACTATATTTAACGCCCGATAACTTTTCTAATTCTTTAATAATTGGCATAAATAAATCAGTCTCAAAGTTACTTGGCACTTCTTGTAATACACTAGCAATCCGTTCTAAACCAGCGCCAGTATCGATGTTTTTACTCGGTAATTCTTCGTAATTCTCGCGCTTTACTCCCGCTTTAGCGTTATATTGACTAAACACAATATTCCAAATTTCAAGGAACCTGTCATTATCAATATCACTTGCTAATAATTCTGAACCACGCGCATCAATTTTTTCCCCTAAATCAAAGAAAATTTCGGTATTGGGACCACACGGTCCTTCCCCAATTTCCCAATAATTATCTTCATTAGCGATAACATGACTCTTCGGCACACCTAAACTAATCCATAAGTCACGCGTTTCTGTGTCACTTGGATGATAAGTAAAATAAAGTTTCTCAAGCGGTAAAGCTAAGTAATCTTTACTCGTTAAAAATTCAAAGCCCCAGGTAATTGCTTCCGTACGGAAATAGTCACCAATACTAAAATTACCTAACATCTCAAAAAAGGTGTGGTGACGATTTGTTTTACCGACATTTTCAATATCATTCGTGCGAATACTTTTTTGGACATTTGTTAAACGTTTATCCGCACTTACCTTACTACCATCAAAATATTGTTTAAGCGCTGCGACGCCCGAATTAATCCAAAGTAGTGTCTTATCATTAACCGGAATCAAACTAGCGCCTTCCACTACGGCATGATTTTTGCTTTTAAAAAAGGACAGCCACATTTTGCGAATGTCATTACTTGTTAATTTTTTCATAAAAAACCTCAAATAACATAGGAACGACTCTCGCCGCGGTACCATCCTAATTCATCGTTGTGATGCGCTTTATTTTAATTTTGTAACGGTAATTAACCGGCGATGATTAGTCGCTCGAAGGAAGTGGCACGTTTTACTTTTGAGTCCTTTCACCAACTAACTCTCGCTTTTAAGTTTGTAAAACTTAGTTTCCTTATTGATTTCGATAATATTATAGCATAGTTAACGATTAGTTAATCTTTTTGCCTTTATAAAATAAGTCACCAATAATAGCACCGCCAAGACACACTTCGTCAATATAGAAAACTGCTGCTTGACCTGGGGTCACGGCTAGATAAGGTTTGGGGAATAATAAGTAGGCACCGTCTTTATTTTTATAATAAGTGGCAGGCAAGTCTTTTTGCCGATAACGGAGCTTAACATTTAAGGGAGTTCCACTCTTTAATTCTTCATTAATAAAATTAACATCAGTCAAAGTAATCTTATCACTTTTTAAATGTTCATCTTCATCATCATTAGCGACATATAAAATATTATTTACCACATCTTTTTTACATACATACCAGCGTTTATTTTCTGGGTAATCTTTAAGACCACCAATCCCTAAACCACGTCTTTGACCTAAGGTGTAATAATATACTCCTGTGTGCGTCCCTATCTCTTTACCGGTATTAATATCGACAATCACACCATCTTGCGCTGGTATGTAATTTTTTAAAAAATCACGGAAATGTCTTTCACCGATAAAACAGATCCCGGTACTATCTTTCTTTTTAGCAGGACTTAAATCAAGCTTTTCAGCAATTTCCCGTACTTTACTTTTAGGGATATCCCCAAGTGGGAATAAAGTACGCTTAAGTTGCGCTTGTGAGAGCTGACTTAAGAAATAAGTTTGATCTTTATTTTTATCTGCGCTTTTTTTCATAACAAGTTCGCCGTTTACTTCTTCTAGCTTAGCGTAGTGCCCGGTTGCAATATAATCTGCGCCCATCTCTAATGCCCACGCTAAAAACGCGTCAAATTTGATGTATTTATTGCAAAAGATGTCTGGATTTGGGGTGCGACCAACTTCATATTCACTTAAAAAATAACTAAAAACATTGTCCCAATATTCTTTAACAAAGTCGACACGATGAAGTTTAACGCCAAGCGTTTCTGCTACTGCTTTTGCGTCATTATAATCAACTTCTTGCGGACAAGTTGGGTCGTAAAGCGTGGGGTTGCCGCTAACATCATTATTTAAAAGTGAGTCCCAGTTCCGCATAAAAGCCGCTTCAACATCGTAGCCTTCTTTTTTTAAGAGCGCTAAAGCAACGGCACTATCAACGCCGCCACTAAGGCCAACCATTACCTTAATATTAGCTTTATCTTTTTTCATCGCTTTCCACCACATAAGTCACTGGGCCAACATTAGTGAATGTGATATTCATATCACTGCCAAATACCCCAGTTTTAACTTTTAACATTTTTCTAAGTTCGCTATTAAAGTAGTCGTAGAGCTGACTACTTTCTTCCCCGCTTAAGACTTTGGTAAAAGAAGGTCTTCTGCTATTAAATTCACCATAAAGTGTAAACTGACTAACACTTAAAACTTCGCCATTAACTTGATTAATATTTAAATTAGTTTTTCCGTTTTCATCGGGAAATATACGCATAAGTGCTATCTTTTCCGCCATTTTTTTCGCTACTTCTTTAGTGTCACTAAGCGTAAAAGATACAAGTAAAAGCATTCCGTAATCAATACTTGAATACACGTTATTATCTATTTCTAATTTAGCATCTTTAACAATTTGAATAACAACACGCATTACTTAATATAATCATGAATAATTGGTGGGACATCAATATGCTTATCGCTAAGTTTAAAGGCATGATGAATATCAACTAAGATTGGAGTAGAAACTTCATCAGCTTTATTCGTATATACGAGCGCTAGGCGTTCACCAACTTTCACTTTATCTCCTACTTTTTTATTTAAAACAATTCCGGCGGACATATCAATCTCATCTTCATAAGTTTCGCGGCCACCACCTAATTTCATACTAGAAATACCAATTGCCATACTATCAATATGTTCAACATAACCTTCACTAGTCGCTAATACTTCAAACACATTTTGACTAATCGCAAATTTTTCCGGGTTAGTAATATAACTCTCGTCACCACCTTGTGCTTTCACCATATCGACAAGTTTTTGGAGCGCAGCACCTGACTTAATTTTATTTTCAACTTCTTTGCGAGCGTCTTGTGCTTTTTTTACGACACCTGCTTGTTCAAGCATAATACACGCTGCTTCGATACATAATTCACTTAAGTCACGCGGTCCTTCACCTTTAAGCGTGGCAATTGCTTCTTTGACTTCAAGTGCATTACCGACTGCAAGGCCTAGTGGTTGATCCATATCCGTTAAAATAGCCCGTGTATCACGGTTTAAACTCTTACCAATATCAACCATCGCTCGCGCTAATTCTTGGGCGTCTTTTAGTGTCTTCATAAACGCACCGCTACCAAATTTAACATCAAGTAAAATCGTGTCACTGCCGGAAGCAAGTTTTTTAGACATAATGGAACTAGCAATAAGCGGAATAGCTTCAACAGTTGCTGTCACATCACGAAGCGCATATAACTTCTTATCAGCGGGTACTAAGTGCCCCGTTTGCCCAATAATCGCACAGCCTACTTCATTAACCTGCCGAATAAAGTCATCATTTGGAATATCAATACGCGTACCTGGAATACTTTCAAGTTTATCAAGTGTCCCGCCGGTATGCCCTAAGCCGCGCCCACTCATTTTGGCGACTTTAACCCCGAAACTAGCGACAAGCGGACCAAGCACTAAGCTTGTTTTATCACCAACACCACCCGTGCTATGTTTATCAACTTTAACACCTTTAATGGCACTTAAATCAATAACATCACCACTATGCATCATCGCTAGTGTTAAGGCGGCAGTTTCTTCTTTATTCATTCCGCGCCACACAATCGCCATTAGTAAACTACTCGTTTGATAATCAGGAATAGTCCCGTCAGTTACTCCTTTAATAAAGAATTTAATTTCTTCTTCAGTAAGTGCGAAACCATCGCGTTTTTTCAAAATAATGTCATACATCCGCATAGTTAATATCTCCTTTATTAAAACTATTTTACCATACTAAAAAGCGCTTACTCTACTAAGATAGAGTAAACTATACTTTTTATCGTCATTTTTTTCATTAAATTAAGCAAATTATTTAGATGTTTTAATATTTTCACTAAGTTGCGGCGTCATAATTTTACGCCCGTATTTATTAATTTTTTGGACACTTCCGTATTCTTCACGAAGTTTACTAGCGGTCGCATTACTTGCTTCATATATCTTATTAGCGAGTTCAAACGTTGTGCCTTCAGGTTTTAAAAGTGGTAAAAATTCGACAATTACTTTATAACGCCGCGCTCTTGTTCTTAGTGGTAAGACCATTTGGTTACCCCACATCACAACGGGGGCAATCGTTGTATTTGTCGCTAAGGGAGCTTTAAAAGCACCGGCTTTATAATCTAAAAGATTACCGTGATAATCTTTACTGCGCGTTCCTTCGGGGAAAATAAGCCAACTTACTTCTTTATTAGCAAGAGAGTCACGAGTCATTTGCATTACTTTAATTTCTTGGCGTAAGTTATTGCGTTCAAGATATAAACCTTTGTAAACCCGCATCAGTGTTCGCACAAACGGAATTTTCTTATTTTCGACTTTTGATAAAAAGGACACAGGGATTGGAAGATACGCAAGTAAGACGACAAGATCTAACACACTCGTGTGATTGCTAACGATGTAATAAATTTCGTCATGCTTAAAGTCTGGCATATTACGAATCTCCACATCAACTTTTAAAATGCGTAGCACACGCCGTGCAAGTTTTTGTCCTTTTGCCATCCGCAATTCGGGAGGGTACTTATCAGGACGCCGTGCGTAGGGGCGCATCCACGTAAAATAACCCCACATTAAGGGGATTGCTACCTTCACTATCCAAATAATATACTTAATCATAATCTCTTTTTAAAACTCACGATATAATTCGGCAATAATATACGTTTCTCCTTCAATTTCTTCGAGTCGACCTTTTAGTGCAACTTTACGTCCTTCGGCAAGCCTATTAAAGGCTGAAGGTGTATTCGACCAATGTTTGACTTTAAAGTAGTCATACTTTGCTCTTTCTTCATCATCCTCATAATCTAACCCTGGCACTTTCTCGACAAGTAAATAGCGATAATCATTTTCGTTTTTACCTAGGGTACCAACGATAAATACGGATGTTAACATAATCCTTCCTCCTATTAGTTTATTTTGGGCCAGAATCTCCTTTCCGTAGTCCTAGCACAATTACACTATAGGGGGCAACCATCGTTCTTTCGAAATATTCTTTCGAGCGAGCGGCGATATATCCGCCACTACTTAAAATTGTTTTAAGCGGTTTTTCTAAACTAATAAAAACTGGTTCACTAGTGGGATTAACATACACATTAAAGTGACTATACGGGCTTAAATCCATATCGGGATTGTACACGATTTGACTTGCGCCACCTGGTAAATCTTTAAATTCAATCATATTCTTAATAACTTTAGGATCAGTTTCATGTAAAAATTTACAATCTTTGCGTAGCGCCGTTAAAGCTTTAAAATATTCAACCATTTCTTTACGCTTCAAGGCTAAAGTATACGGGAATTGGTTAACTTTATCACTGCTCTTATATGAATTTAAGTCACCATATTTTGACACACCAATTTCTTGTCCGCGATGGAAGAAAGGCACACCAAAAGAGAGCATGACAATCGTATTCATACTAAGGAGTCTCGCTAAATGAGTTTCCTTACATTCACTAGCGTTACTAACCGTCATTTTATCAACTAAAACACCGTTATCATGACATTCAACATAGTTGATACTTTGTCCAGCGTTAAGATAGCGGGGCGTAAATGTTGTATTAAGCACACTACCAGCGTAAGCATAATAAAAGCCTAAGCGATAATTTGTGGCGCCTAACATATAACCGCGTTCATGAAGGTTATCGGCAAAACTACCGCCTTTAACAATTTCGCGGAACGCATCATTAAAGAAGCCAATCTCTGGTGTCTTACTAGCGTTACCGTGATGCGCTAATTTTTCTTTAGGATGCGGGGTCATCATCTCCCAGCCTTCACCTAAAATTAAGAAATCAGGTTTTACTTGGCGCACGGCTTTTGTGACTTCTTCCATTGTTTTAATATCAATTAAACCCATTAAGTCAAAACGGAACCCGTCAACTCCTAATTTTTCCGCGTAATAGCGACAGGCATCAACGACAAGGCGTCGTACCATTGGGCGTTCCGTTGCTAAATCATTACCGCAACCACTGCCATTACTAATCACACCTTCACTTGTTTTACGGAAGTAGTAATTTGGTACAATCTTTTCAAAAACACTCGTTTCATGGTCATAAACATGATTAAAAACAACGTCCATAATAATACGGATTCCCACTTCGTGATAACGACTGACCATTAGTTTAAAATCACTAATACGGTTATAGGGATGAAGCGGATCACGCGCATAACTTCCTTCTAACACAAAATATTGCTGCGGGTCGTAGCCCCAGTTATAGCTTTGCCATTTACGCGTTTCATCAACGGTTTTAAAGTCATAAACAGGCATTAATTGTAAGTGTGTAAATCCTAAATCTTTTAAGTAATCAAATCCAGCAGGGTAAGTATCTTTTACCTTGCGTCCTTCTTCAATCATCCCGTAAAATGTCGCCGGATACTCAATATCGGTGCGTTCATCAATAGTTTGATCGCGCACACTTGTTTCGTAAATTATTGCTTCGGTAGGTTTAGTAAATGGCGGTAATTTATCGTCATGCATATTCATATCATCATATTTATTCTGATTAATGACATAACTAAAAGCACCATTTGGTCCACTGCTAAGGGCGTAAGGATCAGTTACTTCCTCTTCTAAACCGTTATTTAGCACTAAGTAAGTATAACGAATCCCTTCATGATCACCTTCAAGCGTGTATTCATACACTCCGCGTTCACCGCGTTTAAGTTTGCGATATAAGAAATGTTTTTCACCAGGTACTTCATATTTTAAAATCACGCGACTCGCTAGCGGTGCCCAGAGTCTAAATGTTGTTTGTTCTTTAGTGTACTCCGCACCAAGCGGGCCAGTGTAATAATAATCAGTGTCAAAATTAGGAAAAGTTGTTGCCTCACTTACATTAAGCGGCACTTGCCCAAAATTTTGTAAATAAACTTTATAATTTTGTCCTAACACAAAAGGTTGTTCTAGTGTTAATTCAAAAGCAGTAACTTTATATTGTACGACTTTACTCTTCGAACTAAACGGCACTAATTTATCGTTATCATCATAAATTGTCACACGTGTTTGTTCATATTGATATTTATCACTATAGAGCACCACGCGGATTACCCGTGGCGCAATTAAATGTGCGCTAAATTGTCCAAATGCCATAAATACTACTCCTTAATCTGTACTACTGCGACCGCATAATCACCGTCGTGACTAATTGACACAGCATAAACATTACCGTCATGATGAATTTCAGGGCGTCCGTCTTTTTTATACACAACATCAATTTTATGAAAAGCAACGCGGCCTATCCCTTCTTTCATTGCTTTTAAAAACGCCTCTTTAGCGGCAAAACGCCCTGCAAGAAATTCTTCTTTATTTGGTCGCATATGATAAATTTCTAATTCATTTTTCGATAAGATGCGTGTCGCAAGTTTTTCTTTACCCGCAAAGCGCGGAATATAAACAATATCAATCCCAATCGACATAATTAATTACCTCTCTTATTGGCAATAACAATCGCCCCTTTAGCGCTATTAGCTTCATCAGGGGGTTCAATAATGCCATTTTGCATTAATTGATCATAAAGTTGACGGGCACGCGGCCATCCTAAATTAAAGTTTTGTTGTAATCTGCTGATAGAAATCGTATCTTGCGTTAAAGTAAAGTCAAGCACTGCTTGATAGAGGTCATCACTAATAACGGGACCGCCACCACCATAGACATTAACTTTTTCTTTTAAATCTAAAAATTCCGGATAAAAATCGGTCATATAGTTATTGCGTAAATAATTAGTGACGCGGAGTACTTCTCGCACCTGTACATAAGGCGCTTGTACACGTAATAGTCCGCGATAATTAGTCGTAATACTATCAACTAACATATCCCCGTAGCCAAGTAAGTTTTCCGCTCCACCGCAACCAAGAATCGTCATACTATCAGTCACGCTTGCCGTCATAAAGGCAACACGGCTAGGAATATTAGCCTTAATATTACCAGTAATAACTTGGACACTTGGTCTTTGTGTTGCAATTAATAAGTGAATTCCAGCCGCGCGGCTTTTTTGCACAAGCCGTAATACGAGGTTTGATATTTCTTTTTCACTTTCAAAAAGATCGGCAAATTCATCGACTATCGCGACGATAACCGGTAATTTTTCGCCACCCATCTCTTCGATAATTTCGTTATAATCGCTAAGTTTACCTACCCCCGTTTTTTCAAAAAGTTTATAGCGATTTTCCATCTCATCAATGAGCCGGTCAAGCGCTACTTTTGCTTCACTTGGCTCTTTAATAATCGGTGTGATTAGATGGGGAATATTGTTGTAAGCAGAAAGTTCAACACGTTTTGGGTCAATTAAAATTAATCGTAATTCAAGTGGTGAATGCATCATAATAAGGGAAGTTAACACCGTATGAATAAACACACTTTTCCCGCTGCCTGTTGCCCCGGCAACAATAAGATGCGGGAAATCAGTAAACGGCGCTAAAATAACATTACCAGCAACATCTTTACCAAGCGGAATTAAATATTTCTTACGCTTATTCGCGACAATTTTATGCATACAATCTTTAAAATTAACATTCGTTCTAAATTTGTTCGCTACCTCTAAGCCACTTGTTGCTTTACCTGGTAAAACTTCTTCAAAACGCACAGAAGCACCATTTAGTCGTATTGAAATATCATTTAAAAGCGGATTAATTGCTTTAACACTTTCTGTCGGACCAAGCTGAATTTCAAAGCGGGTAAATGTTGAGCCAATCGTCCAGCTAAACACCCGAGCATCAACATTAAAGTCCGTAAAGAACGCATTAATCTTAGCTTCATATTCCGCAGCAAATTCGCGATTTTGTGCTTCTTCACCATTATCAATAGCGTCATCAAGCAAATCAAGTTTAGGTAATCTAAAGTTTGCGAAATTCGAAGAAATACGCGGCTTTTGTTCATTCTCTTGCTTCACGACTGGTTCAGGAAGTGGTGGGAGCGGTTCAGGTTCATAGCGCTCTTCTAGAGCTTCGCGTAAAACATTTTCGTCCTTTTTAGGTTCAGCGTTAAGTGTATTAGTAGGTTCTTCATGATGCGGGGTAAAACTAACAGCTTCAAAAGTCCCTTTTTCATCGACAGCCCGTTCAAGTTCTTGGAAATCTTCTTCACTTTCGACTTTTTCCATCGTGCGAAAAACGGTCGGATCAAGTGCTTCAAATTCTTCTTCATTAGTGTCAAGTGTTGGTAATTCAAAATGTTCATCAAAAGCGGAAAAATCTTCGCTAGGCATCGCGCGGTGCATCCCGCTATTTTCATTTTTTACAACATTAAGTGCTGGCGGTGGCCCTAATTTTTCTTCAGCTTCACTAGCGCTAGGACCAACACGATGCAATAAATTACTGCCCCATACTTCGTTATCGTTCATTATTTCCGTAACGGGGACTTGGTCTTCTTCTGTGGGCGCTTCTTCTTTATGTAATTGACCAGCTTCGTGGAGCACTCGTCTTCTTTTCTTTAAGTCACGAATTTCTTCTTTAATGGCTGCATATATTTTCACAAGCAGTGGCCAGAGTAACATTGTCGCAAAACCGATATTTGCTAACACTAAAATAATAATAATGAGCCCCACTGGTAAATCTTTAAGTACAAATAAAAGGCCTTCACCTAAAATACCGCCATAATTATAAAAGTAAGCATTTGACGGTGGCGTAAAAGAAAATGTATCACGGGCAAGCGTTACCATTACGTCTAAATTATCTTTAAAAGTTGTCCCGTCACGCATATAACTGCGTAAATTACCAGCGTAAAAGGCGCTACTAATAATTAATAAGCCAAAAATACTAAGAAACACTAGGGTAACTCTCTTTTCACTTTTAGCTTTTGGGAAAAAGATTAAATAAAAAGCAAATAATACTTGTAAAGCAAAAAAGACGACAAATAAGTCGCCAAATAAAAGTGCAACCGGGACATTAATGACGCCACCAATCGAAATTTTTAAAATCCCAATAAGTGCCAAAAGCGCGACAATAATGCCTTTTAAGCCACGGCTAAGTCGCTGTTGTTGCATAAGTAAATTTGTTTTTGCTTCACTCATACTTAATATTATACATAATATTACTTGAATACTCGAAAAAGAGAGCAAAAATTAATAAATTTTTGTGATTAATTGTTATTCGTTAATTACCCGAATCAGCGGTAAGATCATCGGGTGCCGTCTTGTTTCACGGAAAATATACTTTTCAACACGTGATTCAGTTTCTTTTACCGCGCCATCAATATCAAATTGGCGCGCGTCTAGTGCTTCACTTACAGTATTAATAAAGATTTGCCGAATTTGTTTTAATAGTTGTTCACTATCTTTAACATACACAAAGCCACGCATCTGCACATCAGGGCCTGCGGTAATTGTGCGTTCATCATAATTAACGGCAATTGCCATAATAATAATTCCGTCTTCACTTAAGCGTTGGCGGTCTTCAATGACCCCGCGATTAATATCACCGATTCCTGTCCCGTCCACTAACACATCACCACTAGGAATAAGGTCAAGTGGACTCATCTTCACGCGCCCGACGCCATCATTAAATTCAACACTGACTCCGTTATCTAGTAAGAATATATTATGATGACTAAACTTTAAGCCACTATGCAGCGCGAGTTGAGCATTAGCGATTTGTTGCCGGTATAAACCTTTAACAGGAATATAATATTTTGGTTTTAAAAGTGAGAGTAACATCCGTAAGTCTTCTTCTTGCGCATGCATATTCGTAAATAATTTGCGTGTAATATTGACGACGTTACACCCAGTTGTGTATAAGGAGTCAAGTGCTTCGGTGGCAATAACTTCAAGTGTCGCTGGAGCAGGCAAAGCCATAATAAAGGTGTCATCTTTGCCAAGTACAATCTTTTTATCAGGATTTTCCCTATTGGAAAGGGCAATAATCTTTTCATAGATTTTTTCACCAGCGCCAAGCATTAAAATAACTATATCTTGGTCTCTAGCGCGTAATAAGTCATCATTACTAATAATATAACGCTCATCAATTAAGCTTAAACCAGCTTTTGCAAAATCTCTAAAGTATTCTTCAGTATTTGGATCGTAAAAAGCAATTTTCCGTTTAGCGTTAATCACAACTTGCACTAATTCTTCAATGTTGTATGTTGATTGATCATAAAGCGAAATAAAGATACGCCCCTTTGTTTCACGAAAAATTGGTACAATGTTTGGTGCTAGGCGATGTGTAGGCGAAGTATATCCCGCCTTTTCGGCACCACTAGATTCACTAAGTAAACATAACACATTTTTCTCGGCAATTTTGGCAATGCTATTAAGATCAAGTTTATAGCGTGCACTGTTCGTATACTCAATAATAAAGTCGCCAGAATACACAATCGTGCCTTGACTAGTGTCTAGCGCAATCCCAAAGCTATGCATCGCCGAGTGTGTTGTTTGGAAAAAAGTAAACTTATGACCAGCAATATTATGCTGGCTTGATGGTTCAATCGTAAATATTTCATACTTAACATCTTTAACACCAACACGACGAGTGAAGCGTTCAAGCATCATCGCCGCGGCTTTTGTCGTGTAAATCGGTGCGGGTGCTTGTTTATAGATAAACGGTAATGCACCAAATTGATCATCGTGGCCGTGACTAATAAAATAAGCTTTAATCCGACTTTTATTCGTAATTAAGTATTCGTGATTCGGAATAATAAAATCAATACCAGGTGAAGATTTATCTGGATACTTTAACCCAGCTTCTAACACAAAAATATCGTTATTAATTTCAATAACGTACATATTTTTGCCGTGTTCATCTAGCCCCCCTAAAGCGAAAATTTTTACTTTATCGTTCATAATTATACCTCTTGTTAATAATATGTGATATCTCTACTTTGTTAGTATAACAAAAGTTTAGCTAAACTACCAAGTAATTACTTTATTTAATTTCGGCACTACTAATGATATTAACACCAGTATCAAAGACATTGGCAATAATAATAGCGTTAAACGCAACTGGTGGCTTAATCGTAACAGTGCGTAATAACTTGACAACATCGGGAATTAAGTGCTTTGCAATCATCGAGTCAGTACGGACGGGTAAAGGTGCTTCACGCCCTTCAACCTGCACAACATAAGTTAAATTGCGTTTAGGTTCTTTTACTTCTTGGAGCGCATAAGGGACGCCGCGCGCACAAAAGTTACCGCTTACTTTTAAGTCGCTGCTCACAGTCATAATACAACCGCGCGGACAAACAAGACAAGTTACTTTTTTGTCACTACTCATCACTTACCTCCACGATGAGTTTTTCACCAGCGACTAATAGTTCTTTTTTTACTTTTAAAATCACTAATTCGCTCGGAAATAAAAACGGGAAGAATTTCTTAAATATCACCGTATCATCAATCTTTACAACAATCCTTTTATTTTCATAATTTTCTTTTGGTCTAAATTTAAGCACTAATTCTTCAGTGTTTAAGGGGAGTTCCAAATTATTAGGAATAACATAATTGATGCCGTAGCCTGGCACTACTTGTAGCGTGTTAGTGGGCGCTTTTAACTTTCCGTTAATAAATAAACTAGCCGCTCTTCCGGCTTCTTCACCTTCAAAATAAGCATCATCCGCTAAGTCATGGATATGGAGTGCGTTACCCGCTACAAAAAACCATGGTAACTGTGTTTGATAATTGTTATTTACTACTGGCCCCCGTGATTTACTCGTGGGAATCCCAAGATTATCACTAAGCGCAACGTAAGGAATAAGCCCGACCGCTAGAAGCAGTGTGTCAACTTTAAATGTTTTAGTTGTCCCTGGAATGATTTCAAACTTATCATCAAGCTCAGCGATATCAACTTCCTCTATCCGTGGCTTACCGCGTACATCAGTGACTTTATGTGATAAATATAGCGGGATATTAAAGTCATCTAAACATTGGACAATATTGCGTTTTAAGCCGCTTGAATGGGGCATAATTTCACTAACAGCGTGCACTTTAATCCCGAGTAAACTAAGCCGACGAGCCATAATTAAGCCAATATCACCAGAGCCAACGATTAAGACGTCTTTGGCAAATTCATAACCTTTGAGATTTAGGAAGTATTGAGCTTGACCAGCGTTCATGATTCCAGCACCGCGGTCGCCTGGTAAATTAATTGCTCCCGCACTTCGTTCGTATGACCCTGTTGTTAAAATAATCGCTTTTGTTTTAAAAAGCATAACACCTTGACCAGCGACAAATACTGTCACTTCTTGCTTGTCACTAATATCAGTGACATTACTACTAAGTAAAATATCAAAAGGTCGCTCTTTTAACATTTCGACAAGATAATGGGCATATTCTGGTCCTGTTAATGTTTTCTTAAATAAATGTACACCGAACCCATCATGCACACATTGATTTAAAATACCGCCAAAAGTTGCTTCTTTTTCAATTAGTAAAATATTATGAATTCCTGCGTCATAAGCCGCAACAGCAGCGCCAAGTCCAGCACTACCGCCACCAACAATAATTAGATCATACTTTTTTGCCATGTTTCACCACGTAACTTTCTTTTTCGTTATACGCTATTTCATCAACGGGAATCCCGTAATATTCACTCATAATCGCAATAACTTTTGCCGTACAAAATCCGCCTTGACATAAACCAAATCCTGTTCGTAAACGCTTTTTCATCGCTTTAACGCTGTTAACTGGTAAAGCGCGGCTCAGCACATCAATAATCTCGGCTTTTGTCACCTTTTCACAATTACAGACAAGTGTCGCAAAGTCTTTATTTTCTTTAACTTTTGCTTGAATTTCTTTAGTGCTTAAGCGTTGTAAACGAATCAGCGGTCTAACGCGCGGATTAAAATTAGCTTTTACTTTAAGCGGTAATAAATCTTTCACTAATTCATTAACGACATAAAGCGAAATCGCTGGGGCACTTGCTAAACCAGGACTTTCAATACCAGCAACATTAATTAAACCTTTAACATATTTATCATGTTCAATAATAAAGTCACCAGTCGATGGTGTTGCCCGTAACCCGGTGAAAGTTCGAATTGTTTTATGGAACGGAATATCTTTTAATAACCGATTAGCGTTTTTACGGATAAATTCAAGTGAAGCATAATCCGTCCCAACATCAACTTTTGACATAATTTGTTCACTTGTCGGTCCAATCAGTGTATTACCAGCGGTTGTTGGGACAACTAAAATCCCTTTACTATGAATATTAGGCAGCGGGAATAATACTGTATTTACAAGTGGAACCGTTAATTTATCAAGGACAAAATAACTACCCTTTCGCGGAGTAATTTCAAAATCAGCCTTACTTACCATATTAATGATATCATCGGCAAATACACCCGCTGCATTAATCACAACTTTACTAAAATAATCACCATTCTTCGTCGTAACTTTAAAGCCGTCTTCAAGCTTTTTTATCGCTACTACCTCTTCATTAAGCTTTAAAGTCATCCCGTTTTCAATTGCATTTTCAATCGCGTGTGCCGTTAGTTCAAAAGGGTTTACTATCCCTGCTGTCGGTGCAAATAAGCCGCCGACAATATGATCATGTAAATTTGGTTCAAGAGCATGTACTTCTGCTTTATTTAACATTTTGACTTCCACGCCGTTAAGCTCAGCGCGTGCTTTTAATTCATCAAGTCGGGGCAATTCTTCTTCACCTTGTGCCACAACTAAACTCCCAATCCGCTTAAATTCCACATCTAAGTCACTACATAAATCTTTGTAAAGCGGCACCGAAGCAACATTAAATTTTGCTTTTAATGTCCCTGGCTTTGGGTCATAACCACTATGCACAATTGCGCTATTAGCAGCACTAGTGCCATTACCTACATCGTTATCTTTTTCGAGCATTAAAATATTAAGTTCATATTTACTTGCTTCGCGTCCAATTAAAGCGCCGATTACCCCAGCGCCAATAATAATAATGTCATACATAAAAATTCACCTTAGAGCAACTCCGTGCTTTTCTATATATATTTATCATACACTAATTATAAAAATAATTAGGAATTAAAGCCTTAAATTATTTACATCTATTAAAAAACCTCCAAACCATATGGTTAAGAGGTTTAAAGAATTTTCAATAGTAATTACTATTTATTATTACGGCGACCGCCACTTTTACGTTCGGTGTATCCTTCTGGTTTAGCTTTAAAGACTTTTACACTCGCTTTAACTTTACCTTTTTCATCAACACCAGTAACTTTAACTTTTAATGTATCACCAATTTTATATAACTTTGATGCATCATCAACATAAGCCCAGTCTAAATCACTAACATGCACTAGTGCGTCAACATTACCAAAGAGATTAACAAAGACACCATAAGGTTCAACGCGGGTTACTTTACCTTCGTAAATTTCCCCAGCCTTTGCTTCTTTAACGATTGCTTCAATCGTGGCAAGCACATTATTAATCGTCGCACGGTTCATGTGATAGACAACGACTAATCCGTCGTCATCAATATCAATCTTCGCGCCATCATTATCTTCGATAATCTTATTAATGACTTTACCGCCAGTACCGATAACTTCACGGATTTTATCAACATCAATTGTCATCTTACCCATCTTTGGTGCAAATTCAGCGACATCTTCACGTGGTGCACTAATCGCACTTAATTGATTTGCGCGAATTTCTTCACGAGCTTTTTTCGCTTGCGCTAAGCTTTCGGCTAAGACTTCTTTGCTGATTCCGCGTACTTTAATATCCATTTGTAATGCAGTAATTCCTTTACTAGTACCAGCAACTTTAAAGTCCATATCACCGAAGTGATCTTCTAAGCCTTGGATATCAGTAAGAATGGTATAGGGATGATTACCATCAAGTGGTCCACTTGTAATTAAGCCCATGGCAATCCCGGTAACCATATCTTTAATTGGGACACCAGCGGCCATCAGTGCCATACTTGAGGCACAAATACTAGCTTGTGAACTTGAACCATTACTTTCAAGTACTTCACTTACAACACGGATGGTGTATGGGAATTCTTCGTCACTTGGAATAACGGCAAGTAAAGCTCTTTCACCTAAAGCACCATGTCCAATTTCACGCCGTGCTGGACCACCTAATCGTTTAATTTCGCCAACGCTATAAGGCGGGAAGTTATAATGGTGCATAAAACGCCGTGATTCTTCATCAGTTAAGTTATCAATAATTTGTTCGTCACTCTTTGGCCCAAGCGTCACAACTGATAAGACTTGTGTTTGTCCGCGGGTAAAAAGTGCACTACCATGCGTTCTTGGTAATAAGTCAACTTGACTATCAAGCGGACGAATTTCATCGACTTTACGACCATCAGGTCTAACTTTTTCGTGAGTAATAAGCCGGCGAATTTCATCGCTCACCATTACTTCGTGTAACGCTTTAACATCACTTATAACACGGCGTTTGTCGTCATCACTTTCATATTCCTTAGCTTCATATTCTTCAACCATTTCGCCTTTAACAGCTTCAATTGCTGCACTGCGTTCTAATTTGTCAAAGACACTGATAGCTTCAGTGAGTTTACCTGTATATTTTTCTTTAAGTTCAGCGACTAAACTTTCATCAGGTACAAATAGTGGGAATTCGCGTTTAGCGACACCGATATCACGCTGAATTTCTTCTTGGAATGCACAAAGTTCTTTAATTGCTTCGTGCCCAAGCATTAAGGCTTCAAGCATATCTTCTTCGCTAACTTCATTAGCGCCAGCTTCGACCATGTTAATAGCACGCTTTGTACCGGCAACTGTCAGTTGTAAGTCACTTTTAGCGTTTTCTTCGGTCGTTGGGTTAATAATAAATTTACCATCAACGCGACCAACTTGCACACCAGCAATTGGTCCTTCAAACGGAATATCACTAATCGTAAGCGCTAAACTGCTACCAAACATTGCTGTCATTTCTGGAGTGCAGTCGTAATCGGCACTTAAGACAGTATTAATAACTTGTACTTCATTTCTAAATCCTTCCGCGAATAACGGACGAATCGGACGGTCAATTAAACGACCGATTAAAGTAGCGTGTTCTGTTTCACGTCCTTCACGACGTAAAAATGAACCAGGAATTTTTCCCGCTGCATACATTTTTTCTTGATACGCAACTGAGAGTGGAAAGTAATCTAAATTTGTCGGATTATTTCCCGCAACAGCAGTACTTAAGACTGCCGTATCACCATAGCGCACTAACACAGCGCCATCAGCTTGTTTGGCGAGTTCGCCAGTTTCCACGACAATTTTACGGCCATGGAACATCATTTCATAAACTTTTTTCATCTTTTCCTCTTTTCTCCAACATAAATAATGAAAAAACTGTCATAGACAGTTTAATCTTTTTTAACGACGTAAGCCTAATTTTGCAATTAAAGCTAAGTAACCTTCACGATTAACACGGTTATAGTAATCAAGAAGACCACGACGTTGACCAACTAATTTAAGTAATCCGCGTTGTGAATGATAGTCGTGTTTGTGGACTTTCATATGTTCAGTTAATTCGCGAATTTGTTCAGTTAATAACGCCACTTGCACAGGAGTTGATCCTGTATCTTTTTCATTCGCACCGAATTCTTTAACGATTTCGGCAATGCGTTCTTTTGTTAATGCCATAACTTTATTCCCCTTTCTCTTTATTCTTAACTTTAGCATCGCCCTAATTCTAGGGGTGAATCATAGCAGCGCTAAAGTCGCTACATAATATTAACATATTACTTGGTAAATTGCCAAGTTAAATATGCTTAATTATTTATTTAACTCTGCTTTTATTTTCATGATGAAATTACGAGCGTAGAGTCGAGTATCTTCTAATTCTTTTTCACTAGGTTTTAAGCGCACTTTAAAGCCTTCATCAACTTTCTTAAAGCGTAATTCACTTGCGCGGTTCATATAATTACGCACCGCTTCCCCACTCCAGCCATAACTCCCAAAAGCGCTAAAATATTTACCAAAGCACATCACCGGATTAAGACTATTCAAGACATCATACACTGGTTTAATCCCGTCCCCGACAAAGGTTGGTGAAGCAACTAGGAGCGCATCACTTTCTTCAATGCGTGCCACAATTGTTGCTAAATCATCACGAGGTACTTCAAAAACATGAACTAAGGCACTCGCTTTTTCTAATTCACTAATAACGGCTTCACTCATACTCCTCGTATACCCATAAGCACTAGCAAAGACTACAGTAATCGTTAATTTTTCACTTTTATTTACAGTTGACCATTTAATATACTTATTAATCGCCCAATCAACAGCTTCTTTTGTGTCTAAAATATAACCGTGACTATTAAGCACCATACTTACATCTAAACTTTTTAAAGTCGCCACACTTTTAAGTACGTCACTTTTAAAGGGTGCCATAATTGCGTCGTAATATAGTTTAATTTCTTCTTCAATAATCTTTTTATTAGGTTCTTTACTATAAAGTAATTGTTGTGGAGCAATATGTTGCCCTAAAAAGTCACAAGTAAAAGCAATCGCGTTAACTGGGTCATGGGTAATAATAGTATCCGGCCAATGAACGTTTGGCACCGGGTAGAAAAATAAACTTTGCCGCTCACTAAGTTTAAGTTCTTGTTTTGGTTTAATTACATTACTAATAAATGGTGCATTATTAATTTCTTTTAAATTAGCCATTGCCATAAATGAACCGTAAACTTCAATATTTGGATTAAGCGCTAAAAGGGCAGGAATAGCGCCGCTATGGTCAGGTTCAGTATGTTGCACGACTAAATATTTAATATCTTTAATATCGACTAATGAACGTATATTGTCTAACCACTTATCAGTAAATCCTGCTTTAACTCCGTCAATAATCGTCACTCCACCTTCTTCTTTAATTAAATAAGAGTTATATGTTGTGCCGTGTTTTGTCTCCATCATAATATCAAACACACGAAGTCCTCTATCACTAACTCCAATATAATAAACATTATTTTTTACATTAAATACTTGCATTTAATATTCTCCTTTCTCTATCTTAAATTCACAATTTTCACGATCTTTTTGTAATTGCTTAATCAACGTGTCAACACTTTCAAACTTAAATTCTGGACGTAAGTAATCAATAAATTCAACAGTGAGGGCGTCGTGATAAATATTTTCATTAAAATTAAATATATTAACTTCAAGTAGTGGCACATTAACTTTGTTAACCGTCGGATGGTACCCTAAACTTGCCATCCCAAAGTAATAATTAGCTCTAAACTTAACGCGAACAAAATATACACCGTGCGCTGGTACAAAGTAACTTGGGTCAAGGGCAATATTCGCAGTCGGAAATCCTAATTTATTTCCTAAACGGTAGCCTTTAGTCACTAACCCAGTGAGCGCATAATAGCGGCCAAGTAATGACTTTGCGATCTTAGGTTTACCTTTACTTAAAAGCTCTTTAATTAGTGATGTGCTCACTTTTTCATTTTCATAGTAAAGTGGCGCTAAAACTCTAGTCGTAAATACATTTTTACCAAACTCTCGCAAATCTTCGCCAGTGCCTTTAGCGCCCCGACCAAATCTAAAATCAGTACCAACAATAACAGAATTTGGAGCTAAAGGTACTAAAACTTTATTAATAAATTCACATGGTTCAAGCTTGAGTAATTCATCACCTAAATTTAATAAATAAACAGTCTTCACTCCAAACTTCTCAAAGATTTCAACACGGTCTTCTAAACTCGTTAGCACCCCACTTTTTTGATGAAGTTTTGTAAGTTTTTTATTAGTGTATACAAGTAAAACCGCAACATTATCTGCCGCTTTAAAACCTTCTTCCACTAAATACTTATGACCGATATGGACGCCGTCAAACGTCCCAACAACTAGTGCAGTGCTTGGTGCTAAAGATGTAATACGACTTAAATCAAGATGTTTAGCAATCATAAATTAAATCCTCGTAGCGCGATATAATTATCGCCTTTTTTCTTATATAATGCTTGCAAAACGCCACTATTATTATGAATTTGTACAATTTCTTCACTAGCGTTAAGTTTAATCGTCATCCCGTTTCGCACCCTTTTAACTTCCTCATCACTTAACTTGTAAATCGGAAACTTTTTTAACGCTAGACTTGGATCAATGATATCTTCTTCACTTACTTCTTCAAAAAGTTTTGCCTTTTCAAGACTAAAGTCACCATGCCTTGTGCGCACTAGCTTAATCGTTGTAGCGTTTGTTCCTAAGGCAAGCGCTATATCTTGAGCAAGCGTTCGAATATAAGTGCCTTTACTAACAGTTGCCTCTATGACTAGTAAAGGATGATTATATTCAAGTACTTCTAGAGTGTAAACTTCTACTACACGGCTTGGCATGTCGACTTCAATATTTTTACGCGCATATTCATAGGCCCTTTTCCCATCAATTTTAATCGCACTTGTCGTCGGTGGAATTTGTGTTACTTCACCAGTAAATTGCTTAATAACTTTTTCAATTTCCGCTTTAGAAAAGGGCGGAACTTCTTCTTTTTTAATAACTTCACCATCCGGATCTAAAGTCGTTGTTAATAAGCCAAAGTACAATGTCGCAACATAAGTTTTAACTTCATCTTCTAAATACGGCAACACTTTAGTGCCTTCACCAACAGCAAAGATGAGTAAGCCACTAGCAAAGGGGTCAAGTGTCCCTAAATGCCCGACTTTCTTTATCTTAAGTTTACGCGAAAGCATGTTACCGACTTTGCGACTCGTGTAACCAGGCTCTTTATTAACTAATAAAATACCGTTTTTCCCTTTATTCATATATCTTTTATATTATAATATAAAGCAACAGGTTTTAAAACAATGAAACATTTTCGCAAATTACTAGCAAAGATTAAGAAAGCTGATGAGAAGTTTAATCTAATTCAAAGTGGTGACAAAATTGTCATCGGCATCAGTGGTGGGAAAGACTCCATTGTTCTTTTTGAAGCACTACGGACTTATAAGCGTTATAGTAAGAAAGACTTTACGCTTTACCCTGTGATTTTAGATTTAGGATTTAGCGGGTTTGACGCTAGTAGTTATACTGCTTTCTTTAAGGAAAGAGAATATGACTTAATCGTTAATGATTCGCGTGACGTCAGTAAAATCTTAAGTGTTCAGAAAGAAAAACAAGGGTTACAAAAACTGCCGTGTTCAATATGTTCACGAATGAAAAAAGCAGCGATTAATGAAGTCGCTAATAAGTTAGGAGCTAATAAAGTCGCCTTTGCTCATCATATTGATGACGCGCTTGAAACACTCTTTATGAATATGATTGGTGGCGGACGCTTCGCGACTTTTAGTCCACAGATGTATCTTGAAAGAGCGGAAATCACCTTTATCCGTCCACTTATTCTTGTCGATGAAAAACTTATAATCCGTGTGCAAAAAGATTTAAAGTTACCACTCCTTCCTTATAACTGTCCAAATGAAAATAAAACAAGACGCGATGACATTAAAAGTTTATTAAACGCGATTTATAAAAAGTATCCGGAAGCGAAAACTAACTTTGAACTGATGTTAATTAACGACAAAGAATTTGATTTATGGTACAAAGATTACGCAACGCTAATAAATGATGACTGTGTCATTGTTAAAGTTACTACTCCTGCACACTTTAATGATGCCCTTTATATTCGTTATAAAGTATTCGTCGAAGAGCAAAACATTAAAGTCGAAGACGAATATGACGCAAATGAAAAAGATTACACTAGTTTAGTGCTCTATGTTAAAGGTAATAAAGCGGCCACAATTCGTTATAAGTACGACGCACTAGCAAGAAGAGCGTACTTAGGTCGTATTGCAGTATTAAAAGAATATCGCGGTCTTAAACTAGGAATGACTTTAATAACTTATGTCGAGCAAAAGTTAAGTGTTAAATATCGCCCCCTTACTTTCCATATCGGGGGTCAAAGTCATCTATTAAAATATTACGAAAGCTTAGGGTATAAACGCGTTGGTGAAAGTTATATGGACGCCGGTATCTTACATTATCACTTTGAAAAGAAAGTTATTTAACATTAGACACTTCTTGTCAATTAAAAATAAAATAGGCCTTTATAATCAGGCCTATTTTTCTTATTAATAATTAACTTTACTTTTTAGTACGCTTTAATAATTCATCTAATTTCGCTACTCTTTCAAAAGTATCGTCATAAATAAAGCGTAGTTCTGGTGTCTTTCTAATATTCATTTTTTGCGATAGTTCATGGCGAATAAATCCGCTCGCGTTATTTAAGATTTCCATCTTCGCCTCAACATCGCCATCCCCTAAAAAACTAATATATACTTTTGCATAACTATAGTCACGCGTAAGTTCAACCGCACTAACAGTAGCAAGCCCTAAACTTGGGTCACCTACTTTATAGCTAATAATTTCACTAAGATGACGGAGCATTAATGATTCATTACGTGATAAATTACGACTTTTAGGCATCTTTAACCTCCACCATCGCATAGCCTTCAATAATATCGCCTTCTTTAATGTCGTTATAGTTAAGTAAAGTCATCCCGCATTCATATCCCGCGCGTGTTTCTTTAATGTCATCTTTGACGCGTTTCAGTGTCGCTACTTCACCTTCGTAAATAATGACGCCATCACGCAGCAACCGAACCGTTTGATTACGGCGAATGACACCGCTCAGCGTATAACATCCCGCAATAGTGCCAACCTTTGAAGCGTGCCAAATTGCTCGTACTTCGGCTTGGCCCGTAACTTTTTCTTCAAATTCAGGTTTTAATAAACCTTTTAGTGCTTGTTCAGTTTGTTCAAGTAAAGCATAAATTACGCGATGTAAATGAATTTCAATTTTTAGTCGTTCTGCAAGGTCACGCACTTGGTTATTTGGACGAATATTAAACCCGAAAATAACTGCATTACTCGCACTTGCAAGTAAGACATCACTTTCGGTAATTTGGCCAGCACTTGCACGAATAATATTAAGGCGCACACCTTCGACATTAATCTTTTCAAGACTCCCGCGTACTGCTTCCGCACTACCGCTATTATCAGCCTTAATAATCACATTAACGACAACAGTTTCACCTTCGGCAATTTGCTTATGGAGATCACTAAGTTTCATCCCTTCACTACTACCGCGGCTCTCTTCAATGCGAATTTGTTTGCGTTTAATAGCGAGTTCTTTTGCTTCTTTTTCTGTTTCAAAAGCGATGAAATTGTCACCCGCTTCAGGTACTTCGTCAAGACCAATAATGGCGACTGGTGTCGCTGGTCCAGCACTTTTTAATGCCTTATTATGCTCATTAGTCATCCGCCGTACTTTACCATAAGCTGCTCCGGCAACGACAAAATCACGATTTGTTAAGGTGCCGTTTTGTATTAAAAGCATAGCTTTTGGTCCTTCACCGCGTTCAAGACGCGCTTCTAAAACTGTGCCGTAGGCATAGCGCTTTGGATTAGCCTCTAATTCAAGCATTTCAGCAGTGACAAGAATCGCGTCAAGTAGTTCATCAATACCCGTTCCTTTTTTCGCAGAAATTGGTTGAAAAATAACGTCACCTCCGTATTCTTCAGCAATCACGTTTTGCGCTAAAAGTTCATTTTTAACTTTTTCAGGATCAACACCTGGCTTATCCATTTTATTAATCGCGACAATAATTGGTACTTCGGCAGCGCGGGCGTGGTCAATTGCTTCAATAGTTTGCGGCATTACCCCATCATCTGCGGCCACAACTAAAATGACGATATCAGTTACTTTAGTCCCGCGACTACGCATTGCGGTAAAGGCTTCGTGTCCAGGAGTGTCGATAAATGTAATCTTTTTACCATGAAATTCTTTTTGATAAGCACCGATGGCTTGGGTAATACTACCTGCTTCGCCACTGACAATTGATGAGCTCCTTATTGTATCAATCAGTGTTGTTTTACCGTGATCAACATGACCCATAATCGTCACTACTGGTGGACGCGGTTTAAGGTCTTTTGGATCATCAACAATATGCGATAATCCAAAGTCGCAATCATCTTCTGTTTCTTCTTTAAAATCGTAATCAAAGTTAAAGTCTAAACATAGTTCGGCCACTGTTTCAGGGCTTAACACATTATTAATCGTGACCATTTGCCCTTTCATAAATAAATTCTTAATAATTTGCGCCTCACTAAGTTTTAAAAGCCGGGCTAAATCGCTTACTTTAATCGGGCCTTGATAAATAAGTTTTCTCCCCTCAACACAAGGGCCACTTTGTTTTTTACTGTGGTGTGCAACATTACTGATGCGCTTTTTTTCATTACTCATTTCAGTTACCTTCTTTCATTAGATTTGCGATTTTTTGAGCGCTTTGATGGTTAGTGACAACTAAGACTTTAATTGTTTTACCAGGATAAAGCATAGACATGATGTTCGCAGGGACATCAAATTGTGCGATGTTATGCGCTAAAGTGAAGTTGTTCACCTTAGTCTTTGTGTACTCGCTTAAGTCATCACTAGTTAGCACTAGTGCGATTTTACGAGCGTTACTTTCTCTTAAGTAATCAGCGCCAAAGCGATAATGGCCACTGCGCTTTAAGAGATGAAGGAAGTTATTAAGTTCGTTAGTCATTAACTTCCTCAAGGAGTTTTTCGTATATAACTTGGTCAACTTCAATGTTTAAGGCTTGGCTTAAGGCATTTTTCTTTTGCGCTAAGAGAATAACTTCTTTATTGCGCACTAAGTAAGCACCGCGACCATTGACTTTTCCCGTATTATCAATTACCACACGTCCGTCTGGCGTTCTTACCACACGGATAAGATCACGTTTTTCGTGACTTTCATGGGTAACAATACAGCGGCGAACGATAATTTTCTTCATTTACACACTCCTAGTTATCGTAGTATTCATCGAAATCTTCAAAGTCGAGATCATCGTCTTCATAGACTTCTTCAAGTTCAGCGTCGAGTTCTGCAAGTTCTTCTTCCGTATAAATATCCATCTTTGGTCCAGTCGGAAGTGTTGGTTCAACAACTTCAGGTTGCTTAACTTCTTGTTTAGTGCGACTACGACGTTCTTCGCGTTTTTGTTGTGCTTGTTCAATTTCTTCTTTTTCTTTGGCAAGTTCTGCTTCTAAGTCAGCAAGCGAAATTGTTGTTTTAACTTTTTGCACAACTGGTTCTTTCTTTTCTTCTTTAATTTCAGGAGTGACGACTTTTGGTGTTTCAACGACTTTTTCTTCATCTTTGAAAGCATCTTCATATTCTAAGTCATCAATATTAAGGGAATTAACTTCCTCTTCAAGCAAACTCTTTTGACTAGCGGCGCGTTGTGCAACTTCTTCGGCACGCGCAAGTTCGCGTAAAATACGTTCGCGTGTCCGTTCTTGTTCAGCGAGCCGTTCTTCGTATTCAATATCCGCTTTTGTTAAGAATTCAACACCTTGTTCACTAGCTTCATTTAAATCAAGAATCGTTAGGTCGTAGCCAGTTAATTTACTCGCTAAACGAATATTTGCGCCTTTATGACCGAAGGCTTTACCTTTTTCTTCTTCGCTAAAGACGACTTGTGCTGTTTTATTTTCTTCGTCAATTTTTAAGCCAAGCGGCACAGCCGGACGGAAGGCTTCAATAATGAAGAGCGCTTCGTTTTTAACCCATGGGATAATATCAATCTTTTCTTTACGGCCATCAGGACCAAGTTCAGCAGTAATTTTTTGAATGCGGCTTGCATTTGGACCAATACAGGCGCCAATTGGATCAACATTTGGATCAAGACTTTCAACTGCAACTTTGACGCGTTCACCTTCTTCCCGCACGATATCATGAATAACGATAGTACCATCATAAATTTCATGAATTTCGCGTTCCATGAGCCTTTTTACGAAGTTAGGATGGCTGCGGGAAATAATAATATTTGCCCCTTTAGCGCCACTAACGACGTCAACAATATAGAAGTTTAATTCTTGGCCAGGTTTAAAAACTTCACCAGGAATCGCGTGCCGTCCTCTCTCATCAAAGAACACACTTGTAATTCCTAATAAATTAATATAAGTAATTCGTTCATTTTTCTCCACGGTACCTTTAACAAGTTCACCAATTTTATCTTTAAATAAAGTGAAGAGTTGTTCTTTTTCAAGTTCAATTAATTGATGACGGAAGTTATGGGCGACATTATTTGATAATTTTGAATTGAAATCGCCTAAGAATGAGCGTTCAACAACGACTAATGCATCGACTTCTGCATCAGCGTCAAATGTACGCGCTACTTCTAAACATACTTCAAGTGCATCATCTTCAATATCGTCATCATGAGCGACAACTCTTTTTAAGACCCGTGCTTCAAAATCAAACATTTCTTCGTTGATCACGACTTCAACATGCACATCATCTCCACCCTTTTGGCGAGCGACAACATTTTGGACAGCACGCATAAAAACATTAAGAACAACTTCTTCCTTTAAGTTGTGCTTTTCCGCAACTTCACGAAACATTTCACGCATTGTTTCGAAACGTTCTTGCTTTTTTCTTAATTGTGCTTTTGTTAATTTTTTACTCATTTTCGTATTCCTCTTTAATATTTCACTGCGCGATTAATTGTTTTAATATCACTTTGCGCATAAGTTTCCTTTTTAATTCGTCCTTTATCGTTATGACTAATTGTCACTTTATTTTCACTAACAGCTTCTAGGATACCTTTTACTGTGTTAGGACCTTTGACACCATCTTTCATCGTTAATTTAATGAATAAGCCTAGATAATCATTTACTTCTTGTAGCGCTATTTCTTTTTCCGCGCCCGTCGTTGTAATATCAAGGGTGAAGGCACTTTCTTCATCATCATCTAGTATTGCGTCAATTGCTTCACTGATGGCGACAATTTCATCAAGACTAATAATGTGCTGGTACTTATCAACGATTACGCGTAAGAAACGTGTACCTTCTTCATTCAAGAAACGCATACTTACTAAGCGATAACCGCGTTCCTTTAATAGTTCTTCGACTTTTGGTTGTAATAAGTTTAAATCCATAATCCTCCTGTAAACAAAGAGTGGGCGTACCCACTCTCTAGAGTTTGAATTAATTTGTAAGTAAAACTTACAGCATCATAATAGTAGATTTTGTACAACTTTGCAACTAAAAAGTGTCAAATTACTATAATATTAGCGATTATTTCATATTTACACCTTAAATTTACAATGATTTTTTCTTAAGAAGTACACGATCCAATACCGTCGCAATAGTAAAAAAGACTTACTTAACCAGTACTGTTTTGATTTTCATGTTTTGTTTTTCATTAATAATTCTTTAATTTTACTTTCAGTATCATTTGTTAGTTCAAGTTTAGCAATTTCTTTTTTAAACTTCATTTCTAATTCATTTACACTTAATTTATATACTTTTTCAAAACCATCAAAAATATTATCTTTATACCTGTAAAAGACTAAATATTTTTTAATTCCGTAGTGCACTA
>DBRT01000029.1:33414-35532 GCA_002306335.1 Caryophanales bacterium UBA1361 | reverse complement strand
CCTTGTTATTATATGTTCATATATATTTTAAATTGTGACGACAACATAAAATCAGCGTATTGTTAAAAAAATCGCAAATAATTGAAAAATAATTTTAACACTTAAATTTAATTCACTTAACTAAAACTCTAGTTATTACTAGTAACAACCGCCTTAAATCTAATGGTGAGATCTTCAGAAGGAAGCGGATGACCAAGTTTTAATCTAACATTAACGGGATAATCAATAAGTGTTTCATTTACTGTAACAGCGTATGAATTTTCAGTGGGTAATGTTACATCATAATCAGCGCTTAAGTCTGTTTCAATATCAATTGTTAATGTTCCAGTGCCTTCTTCAAGCAAAAATTCAACCCACATTACTTTAAGCGGAATGTTTTTTCCGACCACTAATTCTTCTTTAGGAACTACAACATCAAGATATTTTGGAACACCAGCTTGCTCCACAACTAAGGCATACTCGCGATCAATATCAACATCACCTTGTTCAGGAAGCGCGATTAAGTCGCTATTTAAATTAAAATAATAAGTTTGAGACTTTGTTTTATTAAGTGACTTACCTGTTAAAGTAATAGTAATGTCTTTTGATTCTTGGTTTTTTAAATCAAACATCCGCCATACGGTTAGCCAATCACTTATTTCTTGTTCGTTACTCGGATTTTCAACAGTGCCAGTTGGATAGAGAATAGTACCATCAACATTATATTCACCTTCTTGTGCGTCTTCGACATCACGAATATAGAAATAATCTTGCGCTCCTTCACTGAAAGTAAAAGTAAAGTCAATGATTATTTCATAACCATATTGAACAGTTTCGATTCGTTTAGGAAGAACGAGTGCTTCGATACCATAAGTTAAACTCGCGCGTTTATCTGCGGAAGTTGGTTTATCTTCAATTGGTGTTAACTTTGCACCACCTTCTACAACATTAACTTTGCTTAATAAATCTGGTGAATTAAAAGCGACATTTAAAGCAATGCCACAAATGAAATTATGGATTAACTTACACCCAGTTAGTAAAGGTAGTGTAAGTGCGAGTGCGAATATTTTAAGTTTACGAGTTTTCATAACAAATCCTCCTGTATCCATTGTACTTTAAAACAAGAAATCTTGTTAGGAGTATTTATATTGATTAAGTGATAAAAGAGCAAAAAAAATCTTACACAAGGTGTGCAAGATTATTTGTTATTGCTGAAGATTACTTGATCAAGCAGTAACTTCGCTAGTTTATTTAAGAATTTACGCATAATTTCACCTCCTTAACGTTGCTATTCTTTTAGGGGGGCGGCAAGTAAGTTAACTTACTTACAGGCTCATTATACACCAATTATAAATAAAAGCAATAAAAACACTCAAACCCCATAAATAAAACTTATAATATGTGATAATAGCGATTATATGTTGATATTTTTTAAAGGGAGCATCATTTTAGTTAACATTTTCAAATAATGGTATAATGTGTATTGAAGAAAAAAGGAGGAAAAATTATGTCAAAATTACATAACGGCTTAAATAAACAAGTTGCAAACTTAGCTGTGTTTTTTGTTAAGTTACATCACCACCACTGGTATATTAAAGGTCAACATTTTTACGGATTACATGCTAAATTCGAAGAATTTTATGATGAAGTTAATGAACTTTACGATGCTGTAGCCGAACGTCTTTTAATGATTGGTGGTAAACCATATTCGACAATGAAAGATTATCTCGCTAATAGTTCGCTTGTTGAAGCTAGTGGCGGTGAAACTGCTACGGAAATGGTAACAGCAATTAAACAAGACTTTAAAACCTTAAGAGATGAATTTAATGCACTAATTAAAGTAGCACAAGATGAAGGTGATGAAGTAACAACTGACTTACTAATTGGTGCTGTTACATCATTTGATAAGCACATATGGATGCTTAACGCTACATTAGGTAAGTAAATTTTAGCGAAACAACCCCAGTTCAATATATTTCAAACTGGGGTTTTCTTTTTTATAAATCGCAATTATATGAATTGACAAAGTTAATCGCTTTGTTATACTTATGTGGCTGGATGTTTAGCTCAGCTGGGAGAGCATCTGTTTGACGTACAGAAGGTCGGGGGTTCGATTCCCTCAGCATCCACCATTTTTTT
>DBRT01000029.1:0-33405 GCA_002306335.1 Caryophanales bacterium UBA1361 | reverse complement strand
AATTTGATTATGTTAAAATTATCAAGTAGAGGAATGTATTATGATAAAAATAGTCCCTGTGTACGGCGGAAGAAAACTTAGACAATTCATCAACTTCCCCGTCAAATTATATAAAAATTCAAAACAATTTACTCCGTATATTTTTGAAGACGAAATATCAAATTTAACTCCAAGTAAAAATCCGGCTTCAGCGTGGTGCGATTTTAAACTGTTTCTAGCATATAGAGACCGGAAAATTGTTGGTCGCATTTGCGGTATTATTAGTCATTACGCTAATAAGAAGTATGATCAAAAACGTGTCCGATTTAATCGAATCGATATGATTGATGATATTGAAGTAACAAAAGCACTCATTAAAGCAGTGGAAGAATGGGGTTATTCACGCGGTATGAATGAAATTGTTGGTCCTTTAGGTTATAGTGACCAAGATAAAGAAGGACTACTTGTGGAAGGGTTTGAATATTCAAATATGTTTGCCACATTTTATCACTTCCCGTATTACATGAAACATTTAGAGGAATTAGGATTTGTAAGTGATGCTGTATGGGTTGAGCACCGCATTATTATTCCGAAAGAAATCGATGAGCGTTTTGAACGCGTTAGTGAAATGGTAAAACGCAAATATAATGTCAAAGTTAGAAGACTTAAATCAAAACGACAAATTCAACCATATGTCCGCAAAGCTTTAGCGTTAACAAATAGAGCATACGACCATCTTTATGGTTATGTACCAATGAGTGAAAAACTCATGGATATGCTAGCGCGACAATATGTCCCGCTTATTAACTTAAAATATCTTATTTTAGTAGTGGATGAAAAAGATGAATTATTAGCGTTTGGGCTTTCAATTCCGTCTCCTGTTTTTGCCCTTAAAAAGATTAAAGGAAAATTATTCCCGTTTGGATTTATTCGCTTTTTACGCGCACTTAAGAAATCAAAACAATTAGACTTACTCCTTGTTGCGGTTGAACCTGAATTGCAGAATAGTGGTCTTGCTAATGTAATAATGTATGAATCAATGAAAAGCGCGATTGCCGATGGGATTGAGTATGCTGAAACTGGTCCGCAACTTGAATATAATAAACCTGTCCAACGGCTTTGGAAACATCTAAATTACTTTAATCATAAACGCCGGATATGTTATGTAAAACCTATCACGGAGGTTGAAGGTGAGGAATAGAAAACCGAAGAAGCAGCGGATTGTTAAAAAACGTCATCAACGTTATGTCAATCTCGCTAACTTCTTACTAGGTAGATTAATTCGTCGTTCTTATGGTGTTAAACAAGCAAAGATTGATATTAAGCAATATGAGCCATGTTTAATTGTCAGTAATCATATCCTTACTTTTGATCCGATTTTAATGACATCAATTTTTGGTCATCAAATATATTATGTCGCTAGTGAATTAATCTTTTCACTTGGTTGGAAATCAAGACTTTTAACGCACTGTTTTGCCCCTATTCCTAAGACTAAAAGCATGGCGGATGTAACAACGGTTAAAAACATTATGCAAATCGTTAAAGAAGGTGGCAGTGTTGGTGTTTATGTTGAAGGAAATGCGACGATGACTGGGGGACTAAGTAGTATGCCAGCGGCCATTGGAAAGTTAGTGTTAAGACTAAAAATTCCGCTGGTGATTTTCAATTTTGAAGGTGGATACTTATCGCTTCCACGCTGGGCAACTTATACCAAAAGAGAAAAACATGTACGCGGTAAAATTCGCAAGGTTTTATATTACGAAGATTATAAAGATATGACGGCTGATGAGATTAATGAGCTCATCATTGAGAATATAAATATTAATGCTTATGAAGAAAGTCCGCAATATACTTATCGCGGTAAACGCAACGCTGAAGGGTTGCATCGTTTACTATTTACATGCCCAATTTGTCACGGTGTGAACACTGCAAAAACGGCATATAATAATTATTCATGCGCAAAATGCGGGGAAATATTAACTTATGATGAACATGGATATTTGCATAGCACGAAGTGGGATAAACCCAAAAATTTAATTGAATTAGATAAAGCAAATAATTTAGCGTATCAAGAACATATCATTAATAATCCTAATTTTAGTGTTAGTGTCCCTGGCAATTTTACAGAAGTCTTTAGAAAGCGCCGTAAACACTTTGGACCTGCCACATTAACACTTTCTCGTGAAGGTTTAACTATAAAATTTAAACGTAAAATGAAACGACATGTTACTCAGCATTTTACGATTGACGAATTAGATACGATGGCGATGCAACAAAAAGAAGTTTTGGTTATTTACCCGCGCCATGAACAAACTAAAATGCTAAAGATTCCAAAAACCGAAATTGTTAGTTCCTATCAGTTTGTAGTTACCTTACAAATCTTAAAAAATATCTTACAATATCCTGATGCAAAACCTGATGAAGTTCCGCGTCTTTCTGCACAGGATTTAGGTCTATAGTCGTTAGTGTAAAAATAAAGGAGGAAAAGAGATATGCGTACATTATTTTTAGCTAATACGTGGGATTTTAATCCGTTTTGGATTTCAATCTTTCAAATCGGTGTTGTTGGTGCACTTATTTTAATTGCCAACACTATTAGACGGAAAACACCTTTCTTACGTAACTACTTAGTGCCAACAGGTTTAATCGCTGGGTTTCTTGGTTTAGGTTTAAAGTACTTATTCCAATGGCTTGGTGTAGAAATTTATGGTACTCCAATTGTTGATGAAAGTTATATGCATTTTCTAACTTATCATAGTTTAGCAATTGGATTTATTGCTTTAGGGTTAGTAACTGCGGAAAAGAAAGTTGAAAAAGAAGGTAGAGCCCTAAAAAGCGGGGCATTAATTGTTGGCGGATATCTGATCCAAGGTATTGTTGGACTTATCTTGAGCTTGGGTGTTAGTTTAATCTTTGTTAATTACGCTATTGGCAAAGCACCTTACGCTGGTGTCTTATTACCGCTTGGTTTTGGTCAAGGCCCTGGTCAAGCTGGTAATATGGGTGATGTTTATGAAAAATTAACGGATTATAATGCCCTTGCTGGTGGTCGTGACTTTGGTCTAAGTATTGCCGCAATGGGCTTTGTTGTCGCCGCTGTTGTTGGAACGGTAATCTTAAATGTCGTTGCTCGCAAAGGGCTAGTAACACGAAGAAAAGCTGAAGTTACAGAAACTTTTGGCGGTTTAGCGGATAGTCAATATGCGGTGGTAGATCATCCAGAAGAAATACCAGTTGTGGAATCAGTTGATAAATTTACTATCCAAGTAGCGTTTGTTATTGCTATTTATTTAATTGCATTTGGTATTATGTCACTCGTTAGTTTTCTTGTTGTAGATTTAGCAAAATTTGCGTCTATACGCGGAATTATTTGGGGATTTAACTTCCTTTTTGCGATTATTACGACAATGATTGTTAAAGCAGTACTAAATTTATTACGCAAGAAAAAGATTATGAAGCGTAAATACATTAATAACTTTATGCAAAATAGAATTGCTGGTTTAGCCTTTGATGTGATGATTGCCGCAGGTATTATGTCAATTAACTTTGGTAAATTAAATGATCCAAGTTTCTGGGTGTTACTCGCGCTTATGAGTGTATTTGGCACGATTGTCATTTATTACTATATTAACTTTGTTGCTAAGCGTTATTTCCCAAAAACGAGATGGTATACTTTCTTTGGTTTCTTTGGGATGTTAACGGGAACAATGAGTGAAGGCGTCGCCTTGCTACGGGAAATTGATCCATATTTTGAAACAGGAGTAGCAGAAGACTTAGTTAACGGCAGCGGAACCGCTGCGCTATTTGGTGTACCGATGCTTCTAATTACTACTGTTGTCTATCGTGGGTGGGTCGGATTCTGGGTGTCTTTTGCCCTTCTAATCGTCTTATTTGCCGCAATGATTTTAGTGCTGCATTTTGTTACTAAATCACGCAATAAGAAACTCGGCGCGGAAACGAATGGTGAAAAAGAAGTACTAGAAACAGAATAAAACAATTTAAAACTACAAATAAGCACTGCATGTCGGTGCTTATTTTTTACTAATTTACTCAAATGATTACATTTGTAGTAAAATATCAATGTACGCTATTTTTGGACTTATTAGATGAATTGTCACTAGTCCTGGAGGATCATATGGAACAAAAATCAATTAAACAAACACTCGAACAACTAAATTCGTGTCGCGAAAATGGTTTAACGACGGAAGAAGCACTTAAACGTCAAGAAGTGCACGGGAAAAACGAATTACCAAAAGCGAAAAAGAAAACAATTGTTGGTGTCTTTTTCTCGCAGATGAATAATGCGATGATTTATATATTACTTGTCGCTGCTGTTATTTCTTTTGTGATGGCGCTAATTGAAGGGGATGGTTCCTTTTTTGAACCTATTTTAATTTTAGCGATTGTATTACTTAATGCAGTAATTGGAGCTATTCAAGAGTTAAAAGCGGATAAAGCACTTGAAGCACTAGAAAAACTTAGTGCCCCTACAACAGTTGTACGACGGGATGGTGAACTTAAAGAAATTAAGGCTAGTGAACTTGTTCCAGGTGACATCGTTATTATTGAAGATGGTCGTACGATACCCGCGGACTTACGCTTAATTAGTAGCGCAAACCTTAAGGTTAGCGAAGCTAGTCTTACAGGTGAAAGTGTTCCTGTGGAAAAAGACGCAAACATTGTTTATGACCGTCCAATGCCAATTGGTGATCGTAAAAATGTTGTTTATATGTCGACTCCTGTTGTCTATGGTCGCGGTGAAGGGGTTGTAATTGGTACTGGTTTACAAACTGAAATCGGTCAAATTGCGAAGATGCTCCAAACAACGAAGCAAGAAGAAACACCATTACAAAAAAGGCTTGCTGACTTATCAAAATTATTAGGGATTATAACTTTTGTATTAGTCGCGCTTTTATTTATTATTGCCCTTATTAAAGATCCAACTTGGGACAATATTAAAAATATGTTCCTGCTTTCTATTTCTTTAGCAGTAGCGGCGGTCCCAGAAGGCTTACCAGCGGTTGTGACAATTACACTAGCGTTAGGTGTGCAACGGATGGTTAAAGTTCATACAATTACCAGAAGACTTCCGAGCGTTGAAACGCTTGGTGCCGTCAGTGTTATTTGTAGTGATAAAACTGGAACTTTAACACAAAATGTGATGACTGTTGTTAGTGCATACACTAATGAGAAACAGTATGAAGTGGAAGACTTTAGTGCTGACACTGTCGGTGAACTAGCCGATGGTCTTAGTCTTTGTAGTGACGCAAGTGTTGATCACGGAGTTTATGGCGACCCAACGGAAATTGCGCTTGTCAATTTTGCTAATCTGATTGACCATCATAAAGATGATTTAGAAGCGGCAACACCGCGTGTTGAAGAATTACCATTTGATAGTGTAAGAAAGATGATGTCAACATTACATAAAACTGGTAAAACATATACCCAATACACAAAAGGGGCAATGGATAATGTTTTAAAACTTACGACCCATATTAGTGTTAATGGTAAAGTTCGTGAAATTAAAAAAAGTGATATTACGGCAATTAATGATGTCGCTAGTAAAATGGCTAAACGTGCACTTCGTGTGTTAGCTTTAGCGAAGAAAGAAGTGCCTTTTGCCGGTATAAGTGAAGAAAACCTTGTTTTTGTAGGCTTGGTAGGAATGGTTGATCCACCGCGTCCAGAAGCAATTCCTGCTGTGGAAAATTTAAAGGGTGCAGGTATTACGACAATTATGATTACTGGCGATCACGCTGATACAGCTTACGCGATTGCCCATGAACTTGGTATTACTGATAGCCCAAGTAATGTTTTAACTGGCGCGGAGCTTGACGCTTTAAATGAAGATGCCTTAAAAGATGCTTTGCTTACTAAGCGTGTCTTTGCCCGTGTATCTCCCGAAAACAAAGTACAAATTGTTAATGCCTTACAGGCTAATGGTGAAATTGTAGCGATGACGGGGGACGGTGTTAATGACGCTCCTAGTTTAAAAACTGCTGATATCGGGATTGCGATGGGTATTACCGGAACTGATGTGGCTAAAGGTGCCGCTGATATGGTATTAACTGATGATAACTTTGCGAGTATTGAAAAAGCGGTGCAAGAAGGACGCGGTATATACGCTAATATTCGTAAAACAGTGTGGTTTTTATTATCAAGTAACTTTGGTGAAGTTATTACGATGCTTGTTGCCGTCTTAGTAGGTTATCTTTTCCCGCTTTCGGCATTACATATTTTATGGGTTAATTTAATTACTGATGGTGTACCGGCGCTTGCACTTGGCGCTGACTCGAAAGACCCAGACATTATGAAAGAAAAACCGCGTGATAAGAAAGAATCATTATTCGCTAATGGTGGTTACTTTATTACGATATTCTTCGGAAGTGTTATTGCTTTAATTACTACTTTGGCGTTCTTATTTATCCCGGTAGTGCAACACGGGATGCGTAGTGTTCAAGATATTAATACTTTCTTTGCGGAAAATCCTGAACTTAAAGTTAGAGCAATGACTTATGCTTTTACTACATTAGGTGTTAGCCAACTCTTCCATATGTTTGGCATGTCAAATTTAAATAAAACATTCTTTAGAACATTTACGAAGAAAAAGTGGTTCTTATGGGTTGCTTTCTTTATTGGCTTCCTTTTACAAATTGCGGTAACTGAAATTCATGCTTTAACTGTGGCGTTTGGTACAGTTGAATTAACATTTATTGAGTGGGTATTTTTAGCATTACTTAGTACAACACCACTTGTAATTCATGAATTAAGAGTTTTCTTCCGCTTTATCCGTGAGAAAATCAAAAATCGAAAAAGTCATTAATAACACTATTGCTTTATGACATTAGTAAAGTTATAATAAATTTCCTTGTGAGGATAAGTATATGAAAAAACGAAATATTTTTACTAAATTTTCTTTAACTGCAATTTTACTATCTGCGCTCTTTGCTTTTAGTAGTGTACGCGCTAGTAGTAATATAGTTAGAACAGAAGCGTGGAGCGGGACACAAACTAGTACTGAAGGTACATATTACTCCACCGTTGGTAGTGAAACGGGCACAGCTTTACTTAATAAATTAAAGACAATTACGGGTAATCCGACTCCGCAAACTAGTTATGATTGGTATCGCTACGAAGCAGCGGATGAAGCGGAAAATGAGAGCAATAAAGTGCTTTTAATTTATTCGCGACAAAAAGTACTTAAAACGGCCCATGTTTCAGGAAGTACAGGTTGGAATAGAGAACATACTTATCCTGACTCCAAAATATCGGGTGCTGCCAAATCGGACAACCATCATATTTTCGCTGATGACAATCGCACAAATAGTACTCGTGGCAACATGCCATTTGGTGTTGTTGCTCAAACGAGCACAAATCGGGTTAAAGACGGTTATGGAAATTTGACAGATTGCTATAAAGATGGTACTTATTTTTATCCAAACGAACCCGCTCGTGGTGAAGTAGCGCGCGCTACGATGTATGTTAATATGCGTTATGGTTATAGTGTGACTGGTAACTTCCAAAGTATTGCACTTATGCTAGAGTGGCATTTACAAAATCCTGTATCAAATCGCGAAATATATCGCAATAATACCGTTCATACAATGCAAAAAAATCGTAATCCTTTTATTGATCATCCAGAATATGCATGTCGGATTTGGGGTAACACTAATAGTGAAACACAAGCTATTTGCGGGGCTGCACAACAAGTCGATGTTACTAGTGTAAGTGTGTCACCGTCAAGTGGTAGCATTAACTTATTGGATGTTAATAAAACATTACAATTAAGCGCGAATGTTTTACCCGCTAACGCTACTAATAAAAGTGTTAATTGGAGCACTTCAAACTCAAGTATTGCGACTGTTGACGCTAATGGTTTAGTCACGGGTAAAGCAGTGGGAAACGTCACAATTACTGCTACTTCGGTATCAAATCCATCAGTTAAAGGTACAGCATCTATTGCTGTTAGTAATACATCAATTCCTGTTACTGGTGTCACTATTAGTGATAAATCGTTCACATTAGTTAAAGACGCTACTAAAACACTAACTGCGACAGTAAGTCCAGCGAATGCATCAAATAAGAATGTAACATGGTCATCATCAAATACAAGTGTTGCGACTGTTTCTAGTAGCGGGGTCGTTACTGGAGTAAGCGCAGGAAACGCCACAATAACTGTCACAACAGTTGATGGTGGTAAAACTGATACCGCAAACGTAACAGTCGCCAATGCACCGCCAACCCAAAGTGAAACAACAACTTATACATTTTCAACCAAAGGTTGGACAGCTACACCTGCTAATTGGCAGAGTATGTTGCCTGCTAATGGTTTTGAAACTGATCAAAACTATTTAAGAGGTATGCAGGTTTTAGGTAGTAATACAGCCTATGGTAATAGTCCGTATTTCGATAATGTGAAAAAGGTTATTTTTGGAACAGCAGCTTCAGGTAGTGGGGCAGGAACTTATAGTGCTTATCTAGTAACTTCTAGTACCTCAAACTTAAAAGTTGGGACACAGATTGGTACCGATGTAACCGTTAGTAAACCAGGCGCGACTATTATTGAGCGTACTTTTGAATTAACAACACCAGCGTCGGGTCACGTTCAAGCTATTATTGACGCGACTTCTAATTCTTTGTACTTAAAATATGTAACGATTGAAGTAGCGACACCCATTAATTATCAAGGGGAGGCTGATTTATGGGCAAATGGCTTCTTAGAAAGTACAAGTGCTGGTTGTAGTAGCCAATCACAAAGTACATTAAGTAGTATTTGGCCAAATTTAAGTAATGAGTATAACGCATTAGCAGCAGAAGTTAAAGCAATTATTGAAGGCTCAACACCAAACTCTGCTGGTAGTGAAGTTGAACAAGCTTTAGCGCGTTATGTGTTTATTGTTAATAAATATGGATTTACTGCCTTTATTAATGGGATCCCCGCTAGTGGTGTGCATGACACAATGCATAATGATAAACAATTAGCGGAACCGCTTTTAATTTTGTTTAGTGTAGCAACGCTTAGCTTAATCCCGTTTGTGTATAAACGCAAAAAACGAACACTTAATTAATATAAAAATTTAATTACAAGAAAAGCCGAGGTCTGCCCCGGCTTTTTAACAATAGAAGTATATGTTAGCGCCAATAGTGGTCGAAGAATTTAGTAGCGTAGTTTGCGTGAAGTTCATAGCGCGATCCGCGAGCAAAAGAAGTGTAAAGCACACCGTTATATTCAGTTTCCATAACGATTGAAGGATCAACAACTTTTCCGACTTCACTTTCATATTCTCCTAAATAGCGGGTAGCTCTCACACCATTGTAGTAGGAGTCTTTTATTTTATAAACACCATCTACTTTTTCAACTTGGTCATTTTGGAAGACGAGCATGTCGTCAATCATCGGACTAATGTCATTATTTGCTAAATAAGTAGCGCCATTACCATCTGGTCGAATAACTTGTAAAGTAGGAACATAGCCTGTCGCGTAACCTGAAACAGTATTATTTTTATCACTTAAGCCATAAATGTCTTTAACATTAAGCCAATTACCAGCGTCACGAATTGGTTTACTTTCGATAATGTAATAAGGCATCTTTGGCGCTTTTTTAAGTGTTTCAATGTAACCCGGCATAAACTGTTTATCAAGGGCCACGCAGTCTGGACAAATACTATAGCTCCAATTAAGTAAAAATGGTTCCGTGCCTTTTAGTAGTGTATTAACTTCTTCAAGACTAATATAAGTCATCAGCGGGTCTTTAATTCTTGCGTCCATCCATTCATTAAATTTATCGCGTTCAATAAAGATTTCACTTTTTGATGTGTAATCAATACTATATTTACAAACGCCACCTGCAAAAATACCAATAACCGGAGTGTTCGTTAAATCTTTGCGAATCGGTAGTCCTTTAAAGTCGTTACCTAATGCATCTGTTTCAATAACATAAATTGGGATTTTCTTCGTATTTATGTAGTTTCTTAATACATGGTCACGGAACACACTCCAGCATGAACATGTATAATCAGCGTAACTTACTAACACAAAATTTTCTTTATCGGTGATTTTTAATTCAAGCTGTTCAAGCGCTGTTTGGTTTTCATCATCAACAATGTTTATTACTTCCGTTAAGTTTGAATATTTATACATGATTTGGACTTTTTCCATTTTTGGTGGTTTATTGCAACCTGTTAATAGAAAAGTACCTAATAATAAGAATGCTAAACCCTGTTTTTTCATAAGTTTTTACCTCGATTTCACTCTATATGTGAGTTTATTTTATCAAGTTTTAATAGTCATTGCAACATGCAGAAAAAAGGGTGAAAAATTTACAAAAAAAGAGGGTGAAAAATAGACCCATAAATTAGACGAAAAAAGGGGGTAAAAATTCGACAATTTTTTATTTGAAATCTTTATCATATAATGCAATAAAATCTGCTTTTTCGGGGTGCCAAAAAAAGTGTAAAATAATTATGCTTGTATTTTATTAAAATTTGCCTTATATTTTATTGTGTTGAAAGGGGGGTACCTATGGACAAATTAACAAAGCATAACGTGAAGAAAGAAGACGTTATCATTGAATTAAAAGATATTAGTAAAGAGTATGATGGAAAGACAGTAGTGGATGATTTTAACTTGTATGTGAAGCGTGGTGAATTCATTACATTTTTAGGACCATCTGGCTGTGGTAAAACAACGACTTTACGCATGATTGCCGGTTTTGAATTACCGACAACAGGGACGATTACACTTAACGGAGAAGATATTACCAAACTCCCACCATATAAACGTCCAGTAAATACGGTATTTCAACGCTACGCATTATTCCCACATTTAGATGTGTATGACAATATTGCTTTTGGCTTAAAACTTAAAAAAGTCAAAGACACAAAAAACGGGAAAGAAGTAATGCGTAAACTTACTTTTAAAGAAATTGATGAAAAAGTTGTGCGCGCTTTAAAAATGGTTGATCTTGAACAATTTGAAGCACGTGATATCGCGACGCTCTCAGGTGGTCAACAACAACGGGTCGCAATTGCGCGCGCGATTGTTAATGAACCAGAAATTTTATTACTTGATGAACCGCTTGGCGCACTTGACCTGAAGATGCGTAAAGAAATGCAAATTGAATTAAAAAATTTACATAAACGCTTAGGTATTACTTTTATTTATGTTACGCACGACCAAGAAGAAGCTTTAACAATGAGTGATACAATCGTCGTGATGAATGACGGACTTATCCAACAAATTGGAACGCCGTTAGATATATATAACGAACCAAAGAACCCGTTTGTTGCTGACTTTATCGGTGAATCAAATATTTATAATGCGACAATGGCGGGCAAGCTTAAAGTGAAGTTTTTAGGCGCTACATTTGACTGTGTTGATGACTTACCGACAAATGAAAAAGTCGATGTTGTGATTCGTCCTGAAGATATTAAAATTGTTGCCGCTGGTAAGGGTAATGTTGACGGGAAAATTATTAGCCGTGTCTTTAAAGGTGTGCACTATGAATATGATGTGCAAGTAGGCCGTAAAAGTGAAGTTATTATTCAAAGCACTATTGAATATCCCGAAAATGAAAAGGTCGGCTTAGCTGTTGCCCCTGATGATATTCATATTATGAAAAAAGAAGTGACAACAAATGTGTACGCTGATGCATGGATTGATAATAAGAATCGCTTAATGATCGGTGATAATGCTTTTGAAATCGATATTACTCAGCTCTTAAAAGGGAGCACTGTTGATGAAGAAGGTTATTTAGTGGGACCTGATGCTAAAAAATATGATTTAGATGATGTTGATGTCGTTGCCACTATTGACTTTAAAGATATTGAACTTGATGACGTCATTGAAGAAGATGCGCCAATGGGACAAATAATCAGCATTATTTGGCTTGGTGACCACTATCAAGTTATCGTTCGTACTAATGACGAAGAAGACTTTATCGTTGATTCCGAATACTTATGGAACGAAGGTGACTTAGTAAGTATTATCATTAAACCTGAAGATATTAAGCTAAAACTAAAAGGAGAATTAGTGCCGTATGAAAATTAGATTCAAACGGTCCTACATTGGGATTCCCTATGTGCTCTTCATGGTGCTCTTCGTCTTATTACCGCTTTTCTTTGTAGCATTTTACGCCTTCACTAATAGTGCGGGGCGCTTTAGTTTTGAGCCAATGGCGAACTTCTTTACAAGTAGTGTGAAATGGCGTGTTTTATTCGTTTCCTTTATTTTTGGCATATTAAATACAGCACTATGCTTAGTTATCGGCTATCCGTTAGCGATGATTTTAGCGAATCGAAAATATAACACTAACGCAGTATTAGTGATGCTCTTTGTTATGCCAATGTGGATTAACTTCATTATTCGCTCATGGGCGATGCGTGATGTACTTGTGTTCCTTGGGATTGGTGGCGGTGAGTATCCAGAACTTGCCACCCTTTTAGGGTTAACTTATAACTATTTACCTTTTACCATCTTGCCGCTTTATTCAACGATGCTAAAAATGGATAAAAATCAAATTGAAGCAAGTTATGACTTAGGCGCTGGCCCAGTAACAACTTTCTTTAAAGTAATTGTACCAATGACGATGCCCGGGATTATTAGTGCAGCGACAATGGTCTTTATGCCAACGATGACAAGTTACGTTATCGCGGATATTTTAGGAGAAGGTAAAGTGACATTATTTGGGAAGTATATTGAAATTTATTTCACCCAAAACATTTGGAATGAAGGCTCATTCCTTGCGCTTGTAATGCTTGCGCTTATCGGTATTAGTGTCCTTGTTCCTAAACTCTTAACAAGAAAAGAAGCAAAAGTGAAGGGGGTCGGTATTTATGATTAAGAAGATTCTCGCAAAAGTATATGTATACTTAATTTTATTCCTTTTGTACTTACCAATTTTATTTCTCATTATTTATAGCTTTACTCCCGCGGAAACAACAGGAGTATGGGAAGGCTTTAGTTTTGAGCTTTATGGACGCGTCTTTTTAAATGAAAAGATTATGCGCGCCTTACTTAATACACTGATTATTGCGCTTAGTAGTGCAACGGTTGCGACAATCTTAGGCACTCTTGGGGCAATTGGTGTCTTTTATATGAAAAAGCGTCCGCAAAGAATAATGGAAGGAATTAATGAAATACCTGTTGTTAACGCGGAAATCGTTGTAGCGATTAGTTTAGCTATTTTATTCCGGGTGTTCGCTAATTTCTTAGAAGCACGTGGTGTAGCGACAAATAGTCCAAACTTTGTCACACTTTTAATAGGGCATGTTGTGCTTAGTATTTCTTTTGTGTATCTCAATGTTAAACCTAAACTCCAACAAATGGATCCAAATGATTATGAAGCAGCGCTTGACTTAGGTGCAAAACCGATGTACGCGATTCGTAAAGTCGTGTTACCCGCAATTGTACCTGGTATTATCAGTGGCTTTATGCTTGCTTTTACTTTAAGTTTAGATGATTTTATCATTACAAACTTCTTACGTAATCAGTCTTTTGACACCCTTTCAACTTATGTACAAGGTGTGATTGTGCGGGCAGCAATTCCCGCCGAGATGCGCGCCCTAACGACTTATATTGTGTTAGTCACACTAGCGGTTGTGTTTGTGTCTGGGATTAAACGCGAGTCACGCTCTTCGCGCAAAGCGATGCTAAGAGCACAAAAACGGGAGGTACTATAATGAAACGTAAATATGTTTTCTTACCACTATTATTACTTGGTAGTGTAAGTTTAAGTAGTTCACCTTCGCCAAGAGTAACGCATTTCGCGCCGCACTATGCCGCTCCAAGCACTGAGCCAAGCGGTCCGCAAACTTTACGCATTTATAACTGGGAAGAATATATTAGTGAAGAAGATATTGATGATCCAGATTGTATTGATGTTTTAGCGGCCTTTCAAGAATATTATTTAGAAAATTATGGTGAAGAAGTCACAATTGAGTACAATACATTTTCAACGAATGAAGATATGTATAATATCGTCAAACTCAATGGCGCAAAGTATGACTTAATTGCCCCAAGTGACTATATGATTCAACGGATGATTCGTGAAGATATGCTCGAAAAGTATGATCTTGACGCAGAAGGTAATTATAAATATGTTCCTAATTATAATGAATATGCAAGTCCATATTTAATTGATCTTTTTAAAGAAGATTTAGGAATTTATGAATACGCCCCAGGGTATATGTGGGGAACAATGGGTTTTCTCTATAATAGTGAATTTAATGACACGATTAATGACGATGTCCAAAGTTGGATGATGTTATGGGATAAAAAATATAGTAAGAAAACTTCGATCAAAGATAGTATGCGCGAAGGTTATTTAATGGGACTTTTTAAATATTACGAAGATGAACTTAATGATTTAGCCGCGCAGAGGGAAGCAGGGCTTATTAGTGATGATTATTACAATCACGAGTTAAGCGACCTACTTAATGATGTTGACCCTGATACGATTAAAGAAGTGATTCACGTGATGAATGAACTTAAAAATAATATTTATGGGTTAGAAGTTGACCAAGGTAAGATTGATATGATTACTGGGAAAATTGCTGCGAACACCGCGTGGAGCGGGGACGCAGTGTATGCCATTGAAGAAGACCCAAATGATGTGCTTCGTTACGCTATTCCAAAAGAAGGTAGTAATATTTGGTTTGATGGCTGGATTATGCCCAAGGGCGCTAATCGTGTCGTCGCACAACGCTTTGTGAACTTTGTGAGTAGTCCGGAAATGGCAATCGCTAATATGTATTACATTGGTTACACTAGTTTTATTGCGGGGGATGAAGTACTTGAATATGTGCTTGATAACGATGCAGTGTATGAGGCAGCAGAAGCAGAAGAAACAGTTGAGCTTGACTTTACATATTTCTTTAGTGATACAATCGAAAATCCTAGTGACGCCTTAATTACGATTGATGCGAGTTACGTTGGTCATACATTAACCGCGACTTATCCGACGGAAGAAGAAATCGTCCGCAGTGTCGTCATGCGTGACTTTGGTGATAGTAATAAGCTCGTCATTGATATGTGGGCAAACTTTAAAGCGACGGACATTCAAAACTGGATGATTATCTTTAGTGTTATCATCGTTTTAGCAGTTGGTAGTGCCGTCACCCTTAACCAAGTCCAAAAACATAAGGCAGCGCGGCGTAAGCGCAATTTATATAAAGATAAACAATGAAAAAAAGATTAGCAGTCATCGGTGGTGGAGTAAGCGGAGTTACCTTAGCGCGACTTGTGCAAGGTTCCTTTAATGTCACCATCTTTGAGCGTGAATCTAGTCTCTTACAAAAACTTTTACGCACGGGTAATGGACGCGCGAACATTTATAATCGCAACATACATTCCTTTGCTTATAATGATGAACACTTTTTAAGTGAACACTTACCACATATCGTTAAAACGCTTGATGACTTATTTAGTGCTTTTAATATTGTCACTTACACGGATACAGAAGGAAGAGTATATCCCTATAGCAGAAGTGCTAAAGCACTCCGCGCATTACTCATTAAAGATTTAAAGGCAGAAGTTAAGTTAGAACATAATGTCGAAGAAATCGTTAAAGTTCGTGATAAATATAAAGTTGATGGTGAAGAATTTGACGCTGTTGCGTTAACAATGGGCAGTAGCGCGGGACTTTTTAAGTATCCGCTTGATAACGGTAACGCGGCGCTTTTAAGTGCTTTAGATTTAGAAACAACTGCGCTAGTACCAACGATTAAAACAATTAAAGTCAAAGAAAATTTAAAACGTATTGAACACGAACGCATCACGGCAAGAGTGACGCTAATGGATGACGAAAATGTTATCGCTAGTGACGTCGGCGAGGTGCTATTTAAGAAAGACGGGTTAAGCGGGATTGTAAGTTTTATTTTAAGTAGTTACCTTGAATGGGCTGTCGTTAGATATCCAAAACGAAACTATTATTTAACACTTGATTTAATGCCTGAATTTAGTGCGCGTTACACTGCCGAAATTATTAAAACCACTGATGACTTAGATAATGTCTTTAGCCCTAATATTAGTCACTATCTAAAAGGTAGAAATGAACCGTTATTAGATCGGGTGAAGGCTTTAACCTTTACTCCAATACCAAAGAACAATCCAGAAAACACAAGTGCGATGCATGGCGGGATTAAGCTTTCAAAATTAAATACGGACTTTGAAGTACGCGAAAGCCCCAATCTCTTTGCTTTAGGTGAAGTCATAAACATTGACGGAATATGCGGTGGCTACAATTTAGCGTTCGCTTTTTACTCCGCAAAAGTCGTAAGTGACGCACTCTTACGAAAATTGTAAATATAGCGCTTCCACTTTATACAATGTATAAATTACTAATTAAAACCTAGCAAAAAAGGGCTATTTTGGTCAAATTAGTAGACAATTAGTAGTTATTTTTCTTGCAAAATCACAAAAAATGAACAAAATTTCGTTACTGATTAATTACTACTTTCGAGAACAAATTACCGATAAGTGACAAAAGTTGCAAAGTCACTTTTTTTGTTTTAATCTTATGGACAGAAATTAGAAATAATTTTCTTGAGACACAGAGGGAGGGTTTTTTATGGTCACACATATTAAGAAAAGAGACGGGAGATTACAAAAGTTTAATGCTGGTAAAATTGCTAATGCTATCAATGCGGCATATGGGAACACTAATGACGTGCAGTCATTACTTTATGCAGCGGAAATCACCAGTAATTTAAACACGAATTACGATGGGACAATCGACATTGAAGTCGTCCAAGACGAAGTCGAAAAATTCTTGATGAAGAAAGATCCCAACATTGCTAAAAAATATATTTTATATAGAAAAGATAGAGAACGGATTCGTAACGCTAAGAGCACCGTTTTTAACTATAAAAAACTCGTTGAAGATTATTTAAATATTGCCGACTGGCGCGTTAAAGAAAATTCAACCGTCAATTATTCTTTAGGTGGCCTTATCTTAAGTAATAGCGGCGCTGTAACCGCAAACTATTGGTTAAGTGAAGTGTATGATGAAGAAGTAGCAAATGCGCACCGCAGCGCCGCCATTCATATTCATGACCTAAGTATGCTTAGTGCTTACTGTGCGGGTTGGGATATTGAAAAGATTATTCGTGATGGTGTTGGTGGCGTTGAAGGAAAGATTTCAAGTAAACCAGCGAAACACTTATTCACACTCGCTAATCAACTTGTTAATTTCTTAGGCATCATGCAAAACGAATGGGCTGGGGCTCAAGCTTTTAGTAGCTTTGATACTTACCTTGCACCATTTGTAAAAGCTGATAACTTAACTTACGCTGAAGTAAAACAAGCTATTCAATCATTTGTGTTTGGGGTCAACACACCGAGTCGTTGGGGGAGTCAAGCACCGTTTAGTAATATTACACTAGACTGGACTGTCCCTAGCGACCTCGCTGATCGTCCAGCGATTGTCGGTGGGAAAGATATGCCCTTTAAATATAAAGACTGTCAAAAAGAAATGGATATGATTAATAAAGCGTTCCTTGAAGTAATGATTGAAGGTGACGCTAACGGAAGAGGATTCCAGTATCCTATCCCAACATATTCTATTACGCGTGACTTCTCATGGGAAGAAACAGAAAACAATAAACTATTATTTGAAATGACGGCAAAGTATGGTACTCCTTACTTTAGTAACTATATTAATAGTGATATGGAACCAAGTGATGTGCGGAGTATGTGCTGTCGCTTACGGCTTGACTTACGTGAATTACGGAAAAAAGGTGGCGGCTTCTTTGGTGCTGGTAGTAATACTGGTTCAGTTGGTGTTGTGACACTTAACATGCCACGCTTAGCCTATCTCTCCCGTACTGAAGTTGAATTCTTTAATGAACTTGATAAATTAATGGACATCAGTGCCCGCAGTTTAAAAGTAAAGCGCGATGTCGTTAGTAAATTACTCGAAGACGGTCTCTTCCCATATACAAAGCGCTACTTAGGTAACTTTGATAATCACTTCTCTACAATTGGTTTAGTGGGGATGAATGAAGCGTGTTTAAACGCTAGATGGTTAGGAAAAGACTTAGGCGATCCAGAATCACAAGCCTTTACGATTAAAGTGCTTAATCATATGCGTGAAAAACTTAGTGACTATCAAGAAGCTTATGGTGACCTCTATAACTTAGAAGCAACACCAGCGGAAAGTACAGCCTACCGTTTTGCTAAACACGATAAAGTGCGTTATCCCGATATTATTACTGCTAGGTTAGGGGAAGATGGCGATCCTTTCTATACGAACTCAAGTCACTTACCAGTTGGTTATACCGCAAGTATTAGTGAAGCGCTTGATATTCAAGATGAAATGCAAACACTTTATACTTCAGGGACTGTATTCCATACTTTCCTTGGGCAAAAGTTGCCAAACTGGCAAACCGCAGCCCGCTTAGTGCGGAAAATTGCTGAAAACTATCGCTTACCATACTTTACAATGTCACCAACTTATTCCATCTGTCCAACACATGGTTACTTAACTGGTGAAGTTGAAATTTGTCCAGAATGTAAAAGAACAACAGAAGTGTATTCACGGATTACTGGATACTATCGTCCGCTTAAGAACTGGAATGACGGGAAAAAAGCGGAATTTGAAAATCGTTTAGAATACGCTGATTTCACTATTGAAGGTGGCACAGTGCATAATCCAAAATTTAATGCACCAAAAGTTGAAGTAAAAGACACAGCGGACGCACCAATTAAAGAGCAAAAGCCTACCCCACATAAAGGTGCACCAATCATCTTCTTAAACAAACAAAATAATGACTAAAAAAAAGATACGCATAGCGGGATATGTAAACGACTCCTTGGTTGATGGACCAGGGATTCGTTTTACTATTTTTACCCAAGGTTGTCCCTATCACTGTTTAGGTTGTCATAATCCTGATACATGGGATCCGAAGGGTGGAGAAGAAGTTGAAATAAGTACGCTTATTGCTAAATGGCGCAAGAACTCGCTGCTTGATGGTATTACCTTAAGTGGTGGTGAACCGCTTTTACAAAAAGAAGCACTCTTACCGCTTATTAACGCTGCGAGAAAAGACGGACTTAATATTACGATGTACACTGGTTCAACTTATGAAGAGTTAATTCACAGAAACGATCCACTTGTCAATGAAATCTTAAGTAAAGTTGATTACTTAATTGATGGTCCTTTTATTCTTCATGAACTTAATCTTAATTTACTCTATCGTGGCAGTAATAACCAACGGATTATTGATTTAAGAAAAACAACACCTAATAACATTGTCCTTATTAATACAATGCGTGACTTTAAGTAAAGAAAGTCCTAATGAAAAAGGAGTGACAAGAGACGCGTCACTCCTTTTGTTTATAAAGTGTTTTTTCTATTTTCTAAACATTATTTTTTCATTGCTAAACATGACGGTAAGCAAGTAAACTCCGCCGGCAGTTAAAAGTAAGTTAGAAAGCATTGTTAAGATAAAGGGTACAACGAGGAATTCACCACCAAAGAGTGAGAGTAAAATATTAACTGAGTTATAAATGGGGATTAAGTAGAGCGCATTATTCGTTGCCGCACTACCAAACATCGTGGTGACCCCTACCGCCATAATTACCATCATGAGTGGTGCTGCTAGTCCGCTAGCTTCTTTAATCGACTTAGCGTACGCACTGATGATGCTATTTAATACAATAAAGACGAGCATCGAGACAATTAAGACGGCAAAGATAGCTAAGTAAGTACCAGCGGTAAACGTCGCTAGACTAAGTTCACTCCCCATCATTTTTGGTAAGCTAAGCATTACTCCAAGGAAACTACTTGCAGCGCTGACAAGGGCGACGATACTTAAAGCTGTAACTTTTCCAAGCGCTAAAGTACTCCTTTTCACTGGTGTAACTAAGAGGGTTGCAATCGTACCGCGTTCTTTTTCGCCAGCAATACTTTCAGGAGCAACCGCCATTGCACCGGTAAAGATAAAGGTAATAAGTAAGAAGGGGAGCAGCCCTTTAATAATTGTTGTATCAATCCCGCCTTCTGCCGAATGATTAACGGGAACGGCAACATAAGTTTGGAGGGACGCATTTAAGAGCCCAGCATAAGTGCTATAAGCATTTAAGCTTGGGATCACTGATTCATCGTAGTGAAAAGTAACAACTGGCGGATCATTAGGATCATTCGCGTTATATTTCGCTAAAAAATCAGTGTTATAAACAACATATAAGTCAAGTTTCTTTTCCGCAATCATTGCTTCAAAGTCTTCAGGAGTTTCATCAAGGAACGTAACTTTTTTAAACCCGACTTCAGGATCAGCGATCAGTGTTTCAATCGCGAGGAACCGCGGGTCATTTGGTCTATTTTCGACACGGATGACGTATTCATGGTCTTTCCCTTCCATTGTTGATTGCATCACATTCCCCATAATTGAATAGAGAATATACACGATAACACCAGGAAGGATTAAGGCCGCTAGCATTCTTTTATCAGTGAAGAAGCGCTTTAATTCTTTTTTAATGACAGTCCATAAGTTTTTCATTAGGCAAGGTCTCCTTTCACTTTCGCATATTCAAGGAAGAAGCGTTCCTCAAGAGAATTAGGTTCACTAAATGTGCTCATTGGTTCTTCAAAGATTAACGCCCCATCAATAATGACACCGACACGGTCACATATTCTTTCGACGAGTGAGAAGATGTGCGTAGAAAGAATAACAGTCTTTCCTGCTTCTTTCAGCGCGACAAGGAAATCAATGACTGTTTTCGCAGTAATAACATCAAGGCCGTTTGTCGGCTCATCAAAGATAATGAATTTTGGATCATGAACGACACTGATGACAAGTGAAACCTTTTGTTTCATCCCGCTACTAAGGTCACTTACTTTTACTTCTTTAAATTCACTGATGCCGAATTTATCGAAAAGTTCTTGTTTACGTTTTTCAATCACATCTTCAGGAACACCGTGAAGATGACTAAAGTAATCAAATAAGTAATTAGGAGTGAAGAAGTCGTCTAACTTTAATTCACTCGTTAAAAAGCCAATTTGACTGCGAACTTTACTTTGTTCTTTACTAATGTCATAACCATTAACTTTAACTTCACCGCTATCTTTTTTAATTAAGGTCGAGATGATGCGTAGTGTTGTTGTTTTACCCGCGCCATTTGGTCCAAGTAAACCATATATTTCTCCTTCATAAACATTAAAGGAGAGGTCATTAACCGCAACACGAACTTTCGTATTTGTTTTTTCGATTTTTTGTTGTTTTTTCGAAAGTTTAAAGGTCTTTACTAAATTTTTAACTTCTAAGATTGGTTGCATAGTTCCTCCTCATTTCTTTATTATACATAAAGAATTATTGGATTTTGACGTTATTACAATTATTTACGAGATTTTTACAGAAATTAGGCGAAGTAATATTGTATTTATTAATAGTGGGATTAATTATTAAACGCTTAATTTAATTAATAAAATAATGACAACATATTGACAATGTAATGATATAATAATAAAATGACATTGAATAGGAGGAATTAAAGTATGTCCATGACGAATTTAAATATTAGGATGGATAAGAAAGTAAAAGAAGAAGCAGAAGCGATATTTCAAGAATTGGGACTCAATATGACGACTGCTGTTAACATATTTTTACGGACGACAATTCGTGAAAAAGGCATCCCATTTCATTTAAGTTTAAGTGTTTCAAATGTTACCACTAAAGCGGCAATTGAAGAAGGAAGAAAGATTGCGCTTACTGATAATGTTAAGGGGTATGATACCGTTTCTGATTTAAAGGCAGCATTGGAAGATTAATGTTTAAAATCAATTTAAATTTAGTAATCTGGTGTTTAATTGTAGTACGCTTTTTATCATAGTTTTAATAATTAAATCTTTTTGCTATAATTGAGTAGCGCTTCCATAGCCAAGTGGTAAGGCAATTGACTGCAACTCAATGANNCTCCAATTTGATTTTGTATTAGTATTATATATAATGAAATTTATGGCTTAATAAAGCCATTTATTTTTAAGACAAGAGTCTATCAAGGTTGTAAAATCACTTCCAAGGTAGACTTTTTTACTTTCATATAGTTAGGGGTTTTTATTAAGTAATAGGGAGTTGAACTCTATACTCAATACGAGTTGAACTTGTGCCTCGAACGGATACGAACCTTATAATAAGATAAATGATTTCATCAAATAAATTTAATTAAGCAATGTCACTTTGATGTCACTATGAATGTCACTTTGATGTCACTTTGAATTTATTTATAAAAACTTATTTAAATATTATAAACATATTGTTGCTTGTGTGCCTAATATGTGCTATAATAAAGGCACAAAGACAACAAAAGAAGGTGTATTCATGAATTATGAAGATAAAATAATTGAATATATGAATAATAATGAGGGATATATTACTAATAAGATTACAAAAGAATTAGGAGTTCCAACGATATATCTAACCAGAATGGTAAATGATAAAATTATTGTAAGAGTATCAAGAGGGATATATGCACTACCTAATGTTTTTGAAGATGAACTATTTATTAATTATCTAAGATATTCAAAAATAGTTTATTCAGGAAATACAGCTTTAGTTCTTAATAGAATGTCTAATAAATCATTAAAGGAAATAGAAGCTAATGTTCCATCTAATTATAATACTCATAGAATCAATTGTATTAAAGTAAAAAGAGTTAATGATGAGTATTATAATACAGGGAAGACATTCTTGAAAACAGAGTTTGGCAATTATGTCCCTACTTATGATAAAGAAAGAGTTCTTTGTGATATTTTTAAATATGAAAGTCTAGATAATGAAGAATTAAACTATGCAGTTAATGCTGCTAAAGAAATAGGTATAAATTATGAAAAACTATATGAATATTCAATTACACTTGATGTATATGAGAAAATTAGATATTTACTGGAGATAAGATAATGAATATAGATAAACTTAAAGGTAAAATTAAACCAAAGGGTAAAAACGATTATAAAATATTTAATAAATTAACAAATTTCCAAGATTTGGAAGGAGAATTACATGCCATATTTATTCATTTCATTTTCTAAAAATTTAGACAAAGAACAAAATAACAATATGTCTTTAAATGAGCAGTTTAAACTTCTACAAAGGAGAATGCCGCTTGAAAGACAATCGTCTTCACTTAAAGAATTTATGGAAATATGTTTTCCTTCTGGATTTAGAAAAAAATATTACATTGCATGTCCTAATTTTAAAAGAGAAAAAGAATCTGGCAAATACGGATTTTGGTATTTAAATAATGTGGTAATTAGACCCGAACATACCCCTAAAATGGCTAGTGTGTTACCTGATAACCAAAATATAATTTTGATTGGTGATATTAGGGGAGGAGATAACCTGAAAGAATTTCAAGTTAGAGAAATCCAATTTATTGATATAAATATGTCATCACCTAGAGATATGGTAATACAAGAATCTGCTTGTTTATCGTTTGAAAAAAATGTATGGTCAATTAGGCATGTTGATTATAATGATACTTTTTTTACACCTAATAATGTTGATATGTTAATAAGTGAAGGTTTCACTGTAGATAATCCAGAAGAAGTTTTAAAAACATATGAAGAGTGGGAAAAGTATTTTAATTTTAGAGAATACTATTTAGATGAACAGGCTAAAAGAAACTTTAAGTTAGATTCGGCTGAATATGTTATGGCTTATGCAATAAATAGGCAACAATATAGAAGAAATCAATCTTTGTATGATGATTATATTTTAGATGGAGCAAAAGCATTTACTCAAACTCAAATGGTATTACTTTCAGAAAAAATCGAAAATGCCGATGAGTTTCCTTTAATAAGATTAAATATCGATAGAAATAGAAAAGAGTTTCTAGCAGCAAGAGTTGAAAAAAGAGGAAGAATGGTTAGTGAAGAAGAGCTGCAAATACATTCTCTTGCTAGAGATAATGTCTTTATATCAGAGTTTGTTCCGAAAGATAATAAGGAGTTTTCAAGAGCTTTTAATCAAGGGTATGCTCTTGGGGAACGCTTTAGAGTAGTTTCTTTTGATATAGAACCAACCGAAGAAATACAAAGCCTTAGAATTCAATTTAATAAAGATATTGATAACGCATTTGATAATATCGATATCAAGTATACTAGGTTGATTGAAAAAGAATTAAAGAAAGAATTAGAAAAATATAAAAAGTCTTTAGAAAAAGAAAACGATCAAGAATATAAATTTAAGAAGGAAGAGCTAGATAATAATCTAGATTTTGTTGTTTCAGAAAATAAGGATAAAGAAATACTTAAAGAAATTGATAAGATTAAATCTAGTATTAAAGAAACTGTTACTAAAAAACTAAAACAAAATAAAGACATTAAAAAAGAAGATTTAGATAAAGTAATAAAAGAACAAATTAACGATGAATTTAATAAGATAGATATAAAATCTTTTTATATAGAAAAAAACAAAAAAACTTTAATTAATTATAAAGAAAAACTTGAAAAAGAAGCATTACAAAAAGAAAAACAATTTTCTACAAATAAAGAAAGAGAACTTAAATCTTTTTATGCAAATGACATCAGAAAAGAAAAACAAGATGCCCAGATTAATTTAAATGATAAGTTAGAAAAAGATATTAATGATATTATAGAAAATAAGACTATAAAGAGATTTTCTCTTTATTTTAGACTTGGAAGTATTGATGATAATATTAGTAGAAAAGAATTAGAAACTATTTCTAAATGTAAATATATTATTTATGATAAAAGAGCTGAGGATGCCAAAATAAAAAGGCAGAAAAGAGCTTTAGATAATTTTTATTCAGGAGAGGTTAAAAACCCCTATCTTTCAACCTACTTATTTAATCCTCAAACTTTACCAGAGATAAATATAAAAGATTTTAAAGACTGGACATGGTTTTTAGAAAATCTTAATGATAAACAAAAAGATGCCGTTAAAAAGGCTCTTTCATCAAATAGTATATTTTTACTACAGGGTCCTCCTGGAACTGGTAAAACACAAGTTATTACTGAAATAGTAGCTCAATATGCAAAATTAGGTAGAAAAGTTTTAATATCTTCAGAAACACATAAGGCAATTGATAATGTTTTTGAAAGATTACCTAAGGTTGCTGAAATAGTACCTATTAGATTAATCCCTTCATATAGTAAGAAAAATCAGGACAACGAATACGATCCTGAGTTTTTAGTTGACAACTTTTACAAAAATATTAGTTCTAATATGAAAAAACATGTAGAAAGATATAAAAATTTCAAAAATTTAAAAGAAGATTTTTCTACACAATATAAAGAATTAGAACTTATGAGAACGAGTATTAATCGTTCACAAAAAGTTTTAGATAAAGCCAACAAAGAAATTGCTAAGTATGATTTAGAATCTAAAAAGCTTAATGATAACATTAATAAAATAAATGATGAAAAAGATTCATTACGAATGAGGTTGGATGAATTAAGAAGAACTAAAAGAGCTATTATTAATGATAATATAAATCTAGAAAATGCTGATTTAGTTTTAAGATTTGTAAATGAATATATTAAAGAAATCAAATCAATAGTGAATGAGGATATATATAAGAATGCTGATATTAACAGTCTATTAAAAGAGATTAATTCAATTGACTTAAGTGTAGTCAAAAGAGAGTTAATGATTATTGACCCAGAATCTAGTCAAACTATTTTAAAAGTAAGACAAAATGAGATTAGAACTCAAATGATGGACTGTTATGATGAAAACATGCAAGTGTTACCTGAAAAAAAGGAATTATTTAATAGACTTCAAAAGGAATTAATTGATGTAAATAAAAAGATTAAAGAAGCTTCAACAACTAAAGAACAAGACTTTGAACTAACTAAAATATTTGAGTTGTCTTATATTGTCGAGAACATCAATGATGTGGAAGATAAATTAGTCTTAATTAAAAATAATATAATTGAAGTTAAAACTAAATATATTGATAGTATTGGTAGTGAAGAATTAACACTTGAAACTGATATATCAAAACTAGATGAAGAAATATCTGTTTTGAAGAAACAAGTTAATGATATTAGTAATAAAATATATGAAATTCAAGATCAAGAAGATGTTAAAGAAATTCAAAATAAGACTATAGAATTACAAAGAAGAGTTAATAATTTCTTTAATGATTTTGAAATATATCAACCATATCATGACTTAGATGAAGCACTTGAAATAATTAAAAATAAATGGAATGAATTAGAACATGACTTTGAGTCTAGAGAAAAAGAAAATAAGCAAAGAATTCCTATTTATGAGAAAATCTCTAATTATTTATCAAGCGAAGAAGTTATTGAGCAAGATAGAATAGAATATACTAAAGACTTATTTGAAAATGCTAATGTCTTTGGTTTAACAGCAACTAGTAATGATAGATTTACAGGTAATAATATTGATTCTTTAGGTAAATATAACCTAGGAAGATTTGATTTAAAAACAGTAGGAATTGATGTAGTTATCATTGATGAAGTGTCTAAGTCAAGTTTCGTTGACCTTTTAATTCCGATTTTATACGGTAAGATAGTAATTTTAGTGGGAGACCATAGACAATTACCTCCAATGTATGAATTTGCAAAATTAAGAGAAGATGATTTTAAAGGATTAAATGAAGAAACAATTAATAAAGACATTAATGATAAGTTTACAGAACTATATGAAGAATGTTTCTTCAAAACTTTGTTTGAAAATATGCCAGATAGTTATAAAACTATGCTCGTTCAACAATATAGAAGTCATGAACACATTATGAATGTATTTAATGTTTTCTATAATAAAGAGCTAAAATTGGGGCATTCTGGTCAAAACAATATGAAACAACATAATATCAAATTGATTTCTAATGGAAGAAATGTAATATTCCCAGAAAGACACATTTATTTTGTTGATTGTAAAGAAACTGAAACTAGAGAATCAGATTCAACCTCTATTTACAATAATGGAGAAATTAATGTTGTAGTAAATTTAGTTGATAGATTAAATAAATACTTTAAACAAAATTCAACATACGAAAAATTAAGTATTGGAATTATTACAACATATGGTGATCAGGCTAGAAGAATTAGGCAACAGCTTAAAAATCAAAAGGTTAAAACTGATGGTTTTAAAACTGATGAAGAAAAAATGATAGTGAGTACTGTTGATGATTTTCAAGGCGATGAAAGAGATATAATCATATTATCAATGGTAAGAAATCCAGAAAATCCAGAAAGGTCTAACCCTGGATTCATTTTGGCATACCAAAGAATTAATGTTGCATTATCACGAGCTAGAAAACTATTAATTATAGTTGGTAATAGGAAATATCTCGAAAATAAAGGTGTTATTGACTTACCAGATGTTCATGGGCGAAAGGGTATGGAAAGAAAGAATTATAGAGTTTATGAAGACATTATATCTGTAGTAGAAAGATATGGTAAAGTTATCGAAGATACCGATATAATCGAAGAAAGGAAGGCGAGAATAGATGGATAAATATTATTTAGAAACATCATTTCAATTTCCTTTGTTTAGAATAAGTTATGATGTAGCTTATGAGCAAGTAAGAAAACCGGATGGAGTTTCTTATATGCTTTTAGTTTTGATAAATGAGTCTCAAGACAAAAATGTAGAATTATCTGTTTTATTAAATAGATTAGGTATTCCTAATTCATTACATTTTATATTTGCTGATACAATTGTAAAACTAATTAATCAAGAAATGATTATGACTACAGATGGTACATATTTCGATAGAACCTACTTTAACCGTTACCGATTAAAAGATTTAAAATTTACACCTAAAGGTAAAAAGTTTTTCTTAAATGAATCAATAGCAACAGGTATAGTAAAAGAAGTAAAGGTTCCTGTATTTTATAATATCGCATTAAATGACTTTGAATTATATTTAGATTCCGATTTAGAACCTAGACCACTTATGAATAGTGCAATATCAGATGAATTTGTTAATAAATTTACAATAAATAGAAATATTGATGATTATTTAAATAGTAATAAAGGAAAGAAGTTCCCTACAGGTAACTCCGGAAATGAATCCATAATAATTAAGAAAGAAGAAATCATTACTGAAATAGTTGAAATTGATTGTGTTAACTGGGTTGCTAAATATGACTGTACAATAATTCTTGATGGATACAAGTTAACCGTAAAATTTGAAAATGATAAAATTCAAAAATTTTTTGATGAAAACTATACACATCAAATTTTTAATGATTCGATCGCTTTTAAAAATAAATTCAAATTTGAATCTAATTATAGTAAGGATTTATCTATCTCAGACTTTGTTGAGGCAAAAATAGTTGATATTTTAGCTCCAAGAGATGTCAGTAACATTTTAAGACAGAAGAGTAAAATGTTTATTTCAAGCGGGAATTATATTAGCACCAATTCTTCTTATCAAATCAAAAGCAGTGAAATTACTAATAAATATAATAATGCTTGTGAGTTTATAGTGGTTGACCAAATAGATAATAATTATGCCTTTATACTAGGCGATTTTTGGTTTGAAAACGAAAACCTAGGAGCCGTGAAATTACCATTAGTTTTAAAAATTAAACTAACAAATGAAGAATTGAAAGAAGTAATAATTCCATATCTTAAGACACTTGAGTCTTATTCTGAAGAAGCATTTCTAGAATTAGTTAAAGTAACAAATGTAACCAATGATTATGACAATGCCTATAGAATTTTAGAAGGTTATTTAACAGATGATTACCAACATAATATTAATTTATTAAATGAAATAAGAACAAAAGCAATCTTAAATGCCAAGATTTCTCAAAAATATAAAGAGCTTTTAGAAAAGAATTACAATGAGTATTTAGATAGTATAGATGAAGACTCTTTAGAAACATTTTTAAAGATAACTAGTACGATACCTAAATTCTTAAATTTAAAATCAAATGATATTTTAAAGAGAACATTTGATATAATAAAAGAACCAAAAGATAAAGTTGAGATATATGAAGGTTTATTAGAAAATGGCTTTAATAAGGAAAATATATTGATATATTGTAATCCGGTTAGTCAATTGTTAGAAACTAGAGAAACCAACGAAAAGAATTTATTAAATCTCTTAAATTTTGATAATTTGATTTATAAAATGAAAGAAATTACAAAAATAAAAGACTATAATAATTATACTTTCGATGAAGATAAAACAAATGGCGAAGAATTGACTAAGACTTATAAAACAGCTGTAGGTTTAAGAAAGGAAATTGAGTTTTTCAAATCTGCTAATAAGGAATTATTTAATGATTATGACAATTACATGAAATTGTTTGGTCAACTAAATGATCACTTTAATTTACTTAAAGATGCAGTAGCTCATCCAACAAAAATTACAGAAAGCCTAATTGATAAGAAGATAAATTCAGGAGATTACTCTTTTGTAATTATTAACTTAGCTGGCTTATTAGAATATGTTTTAAAAAACACTTATAATCTAGATGGCAATCTTTATGATATGATGGTTGAAATAGAAAAGAAAAAAACATTAGATCAAACGGCAATAGATGATTTGCATGAATTTAGAAAAAATAGAAATGCTTATATTCACTCTGGAGAAGGTACAACTAATTTCACTCCAGAAGATTTAAGAAGATGGAATAGACTAATTTTCAAAGTTAAAGGAGATGGTGAAAAGTGAGTAGACAAGTAGTTATTGATTTTAGAGGGTTATCAATTAATATTCAAGCTCAATGTGAAGTCGCACTCGAATCACTTTGTAAAGTAGAAGACTTATTAAAAAAGGTTCAAGAAACATCTAGTCGCTTAAGAACAGATAAAATCATAAGATATGAAAAAGAGTTAATTAAAACTCTAAAAGAGATAAAATCAAAAATAGATGATTTTGTTAAAGACCTCGAAGAGTATAAAAAATATGGTGTTTATACTGGATATGAAGAAAGCGGAAGAGTCTTGTTAGCGAATGAACTAAGGCGAAAAGGTGACAATCTAAGTCGAGAAGTTAGTGAATTAACAGGCGAAAGGTTTGTTGTTCTAGATAAATTAATTTCTCAAGAGCTATATGAGTCGGGTTCAAGAGTCATGGAAAGACTTCATGATAAAGCTCATGGAGTGTTAAATTTAGATGAAAAGACACTAGAAGTAATTAATAAAATAGAAGATGTGGCTTTAAGAGAACTTGCCTATAATCAATATGTGAATAGTCAAAAATCTAATTTGACTTTAGAGTCAGTAATGGAAGAAGCAAAAGAACAATATAATAATATTATTGAAGAGAAAAAAGATGAAGTTATTGCTGAATATAAGAAAGAATTAAAATCAAAAGGAATTTCTAGCGAAGTTATTACTAACAATATGACAATTGATGAAGCAAGTAAGGCGCTATATCAAGCAAAAACTGATGAAAAGGTTAGACAAGAAACATTAAAAATTATTATTAAAACCTTAAGAGGAAGAGGGTTTGTTATAGATACTAAAAACAATCTTAAAATCGATATAGAAAGTAATATTGTTAAATTAGTTGCCTTAAAAGCTTCAGGACAAAAAGCCGAGTTTGAAATACATTTAAATGGCAAATTTATGTATGATTTTGATGGTTATGAAGGACAAGCCTGTAAAAAAGACATTGAGCCATTTATGGAAGATTTAAAGAATATTTATGATATAGAAATTCTTCACGAAGAAGTTATTCGTGAAAATCCAGATAAAATTCAAACAAAGAAGTATCAATATGTTGATACAAAGAAAGGTAGAAATTAGGAGGGGAGAATATGTCTTTACTAAATAGTTTTAATAAAATTAAAAGAAGTGCTGGAATCAAGAAATGTGTTATCATTGATGGAAATGTGGGCGATGTATATTTAGATGAAAAAAATAATATCGTTACATTGCGAGAATATCTTGAACAAATGTTTAAAGATATGGACTACAAGGATATAGTTTACTGGGATAGAGTAGAAGGTGCAACCGGAGCTATAGATAAGTTAACAGTTACTGATGATGTCGAAGTTTCTGGTGATTCATATGAACTAGAAGATGATGAACCGCAACAAACTCAAGGGTTATTTAAAGAACCAGCTGAAATCTTTAATATTGTTTATAAGAATGTAATTAACAAAAACAATAAAGTAGCTTTTATTCTTAACTGGTCAGAATACCTTTTTAGTGTAAACGGACTTTCTGAAGAAGAAAGACAAAACATTACTTTATTAGGAAAAGCATTAAAAGATAGACCAATTGATTATTTATCTCCTAATTATAATGAAAGTGTTGTTGTAATTATTCTTAATAAGTTATCAGGCTTCCCTATTTCTTTTTATCAAGGAAATCCTGAAGTAGAAATAGTTAAACTTCAAAATCCAGATAGACCAGAAAGACAAAAGATGTTAGAAAAAATCGAGTATTCTTTTGATTTAAGATTACCATCTGGTACATCATCAATTCTTGATAAAGCAAATGCTCATTATATCGATATGTTAGAAGATTTCACCAATAGAGAAATAATTCAACTTTCTAAATTATCAAGAAAAGAATCAAAGATGACATTTGATAAGCTGTTCTACTTGTTTAAATATGGTGAAAAAGATAATCCGTGGGAAAAACTTGATTATAACCGTGTTAAGAATATTAAAAAAGAATTGCAAGAAAGAGTTGTTGGTCAAGAAGAAGCTACTGAGAAAATCGAAACGACTGTCGTTAAGGCATATATGGGTTTAACTGGATTACATAAGACTTCATCTAGATCAATGCCAAAAGGAGTATTTTTCTTTGTTGGACCTACTGGGGTAGGTAAAACAGAGTTATCTAAAGCATTAGCTAAATTCTTATTTGGTGATGAGCAAGCATGTATCAGATTTGATATGTCTGAATATGCTCAAGAAAATAGTGATCAAAAGTTAATTGGAGCACCTCCTGGATATGTTGGATATGAAGAAGGCGGACAATTAACCAATGCCATTAGAGAACATCCATTTAGTGTTGTTCTATTTGATGAAATTGAAAAAGCGGCTAAACCTAACCCAAGAATTCTTGATATATTCTTACAAATATTAGAAGATGGAAGGTTAACTGATTCTAAGGGGGATACAGTATACTTTAGCGATACAATCATTGTATTTACATCTAACTTGGGCGCTAATGAAGTTCAAGCAAGCTCAGATAAAGAAACAGTTGCTAAAGAATTTATAAGAATAGTTAAAAACTACTTTGATAATGAGTTAAAGAGACCAGAACTACTTGGCCGTATTGGATATAATAATATTGTTCCATTTAACTTCATAATGGATAGAGAATTTCAATATAAGATTGCTAAATCTAAATTAAAACCAATTATTAAAGGGATTGAAGAAAAATATAATCTATACCTTGAATTTGAAAAAGAAATGGAAGTTATTGACTATATACTTAAGACTGTAGACATTATGAAAGGTGGTAGAGATATTCTTAACTCAATTAATGATAGATTACTTGATCCACTAGCAATGTTTTTATTTGATAATAAAGAAGATTTAAGAATGTTAAGAGGAAGTCGTATAATAGCCAAGGTGATTAAGAATGAGTTATCATTCGAATTTGCAACCTAAGTTTAATATTGCTTATATAAAATTAGCAACCAAAACTGAAGGACCTTTTACAAGAACTTGTATATGGTTTCAAGGGTGCAATATTAAATGTCCTGGTTGTGTAAATGTAGACTTACAATCTTTAGAACCAAGAAATATAGTTACTTTAGAAGAGTTACTAAATATTGTTAAAGCGGCTAAAGAAAAATACGATATTGAAGGTGTTACATTAAGTGGTGGAGAACCAACTTTACAAAAAGAACTTCATGTTTTTAATCAAGAGATTAGAAAAATGGGGTTAGGTATAATTATGTTTACTGGCAAAAACATTAAAGAGTTAGACGATGAATTAATAGAATCAGTAGATTTAATTATTGATGGACCATTTATTGAATCAAAACTTGATGAAAAAAGAATTCTTTTAGGTTCAACTAATAAGAAATTACATTTCATTACAGATAGATATACAAAGCATAAGGATTACTTTGATAATGAAGTTTCTATTAATGAAATCACTGTTGAAGATTATATATTTATAAATGGAGATTAGTATGTAATATCAACAATCTATTAATTATTATCTTTTATAGTTATAAATTATATGTAAAAAGATGCTATAAATTTGATATAATAGCATTAAGCAATACCACCAATAATTGCTGTTTATGAACCCATTAAAGGGAAAATAAGATACTTCAAGATACCTTTATATATACTTTTATAAGGGAAAATAAGCGAAAATGAGAAAAAAGAGAATTCAACATACCTTCATATATACTTCTAATGTAAAATAAAGGAGATTATATAAAATTAAAAAGTGGTTGAAAAGCAGGTGCAGAATAATGTGTTTTTTCAAGAAAAAAAAGAAGGTTATATTAAACATATTGGAACTTATAAAGATGGCGACTGGGTAGTGATTAATA
>DBRT01000031.1 GCA_002306335.1 Caryophanales bacterium UBA1361 | reverse complement strand
CTTTATCTTTTTCATGTAACAATTTATTATTTTCATACTATAATTAAACAAAGAGGTGAAACATGAAATTTAAGAAGAAAGTAATTATTAAACTCGATACTATTAATATATTAATGGTTTTAAGTTTCTTTTTACCGCTTGCAACATTACGAAAACGTTTACCTGAACGCGGGCTCGTCATTAATTATGTCAGCGGCTTTAATATGTTCGCTTCACCATTGTGGCCGTTTATCTTACCTTATTTCATCCCGCTTCTTATTTTTATTGCTACATCATTTTTCTACTTTAAAAGTAAAAAAGTACGGGTCATTAATTTTATAATGTTGCTCATTATGATTATACTAGGCGCTATTGCGATTAGTATATTCTACGGATATGGGACACTCTATAATATTGCCTTTTTAATTTGTGTTGTGTTAATGATTACGCTGCTTGTAAACTTTAAGAAAGAAGAAGTAATCCAAAGTGAAATCACTGATAAACAAAATTAAGTGTATTAAAAAAGAAGATATCAGTCGTATAACATTTACTGCTTTACCTTTTGTCTTAGCTTTTTTTATTCCGTTTATCCTTGCTATTATTTTATTTTCAAAACATGGATATTACCCTTTTAGTGCCGACGGGCATTCTTTAGCGATGGTTGATTTGCGCGGACAGTATATTGCCTTTTTCCGTTATTATAAAACGATATTAGATGGCGACAATACTATTTTATATACATTAGGGAAAGTAACTGGTGGTGATTTTCTTTCAATTTTCACTTACTACTTAGCATCCCCCTTTAATTTAGTGCTAAAGTTTGTTGCAAATGTTGAATTACCAAAAGCCTTAATGTGGCTTGTCATTATTAAAATAGCACTAAGTGGTTTAACTGCTTATATAAGCTTAGCGGCTATTAATAAAAACGGTTTTGTTAACTTAATCTTTAGTATTGCGTATGCACTAATGGCGTATAACTTTGTCTATTATTCAAACATTATGTGGCTTGATGGAGTATTAGCTTTACCGCTTGTTGCTTTAGGTATTCATCTACTTACACAAGAGAAGAGTGCGCTTTTATACATTTTTGCGTTAGCCTATGTCATTGCTACTTCGTGGTATATCGGGATTATGGTGGCAATGTTTTCTGTTTTCTTTTTCCTTTACAATTTTATAAGTCTAAATTCACGAATGTATTTTCGGAAAAAATTACTTTTAACCTTTACTTTAAGTTCACTACTAGCAGGTTTAATTTCGTTTGCCTTTTGGGGTTCAGCGCTTGTAAATATTTTAGGGACAAAAGGCTCAATGAGTTTTACTAACTTATCAAAAAGAATTAAAGAATTTTATGCGCTTGTTGATATTGAACGCGGTTTCCTATACGGGAATCATATTGGAATGAAAGATATTATGGAACCCACAAGTGTAATTTACGCTGGTGCATTACCACTATTTTTAATGATTATGTTCTTTGCTAATCGTGCATTTAGTCGTAAACAAAGAATTGCAGCTTTAACTCTAGTGTTAATTTATGTAGTAGCGTTATTTAATAAAGGTGTTGATCATCTCTTCCACGGTGGTCCAGCCCCGAACTGGTTTCCGTGCCGCTACGGGTTTATTTTTAGTTTTATTGTTATTTACTTTGCTTCCCTTAACTTTAGAGAGTATAAAGCGACAAAATGGTATGCTTTTATTGCTCCGGTAATCGTTTATTTATTCTTAATTATTTCGCTTACCAAAAATGAATTTGCGTATGATAAAAAAAGTATTTTATATTTTAGTATAACCTTTTGCGTATTAGTTATTTTCTTCGTGCTCAATGAATTTATCTTTAAGCAAAAAGGGGAAGAAGACAATTCTAAAAGAGTACAAAAATATGTTACGGCGAGTGTTTCTTTCCTGCTTATAATCGTGAGCGCGATTAATGTATTTGGCAATTCTAACCGCATTTTGTCAGTGTTTAGTGATACAGTATACCACGAATCAATGACGGCATATCGTAATGATGAACGCATTGGCAGAGCAATTGATTTCCTTAAAAAAAGCGATAATTCACTCTATCGTTTAGAGAAATCATTCATCCGCAGCGGTACATATAATATGGCTAATAATGACTCAATGTATTTTAATTACAACGGTATTTCACACTATTCTTCAAGCGAAAAAAAGCAAGTAATGGATTATATGCTAAAGATTGGATTTCATTATAACGGCTTTAATTTAAATTATGCGAACGGTTCAACTTTAGCGATTAATAGCTATTTAGGTGTAAAGTATCTACTTGATAATGGAGTGAATCGTAACTTTGACTTTGTGCGTGAATTACCGCTTGTGGATGACGGACTTAATGATGATATAAATACATATCTTAACACTTACGCCTTACCATTTTTAATGCCGATTGAAGATACGAATATTAGTTATGTTGGAGATGGTGTATATGTTGATGGTGGTAGCAGTGTTTATTGGTTTGACATGTTTGAATATCAAAATCATTTATTTAAAACAATTACACGCACTGTGAAAGATGAACTAGGTAAACCTAAAGACATCTTTAAAAAAGCAACTTATACAAAGACGCTAAGTAATGTTACTCCGCTCCCAAGAGATTATTACTATAAAGTAGTTAGTTCCGGCACGATTGATTATGATATTACACTTGATAAAAACACAAACTATTATTACTATATTCACGGACCAAAGAGTAATGACTTAGCGTTATATGATCGCAATATATACACGACATATTTTTCTTATCACGGTTATCAAATTAACGGTATTAGGCGTAACACCGCTAGTACACGATTAAGTGTGGCAATTACTAAACCACAAGAAAGTATTAAATTACAGGAAGCGATATATTACGAAGACTTAAGTGTTTTAAATGAATACATTAATGCGATTAAGGCTATTGCTGAAGTTGATATTAAGCAAGAAAAAACATCTAAGTACAGCGCTAGTGTAGTGACGAAAAAAGATAATCAATATATGCTATTAACTTTGCCTTATAATCAAAACTTACGCGTGTTTATTGACGGTAAAAAAGTTGAGACAACAACGCGTTTTAATATTTTTACAGGCTTTACTATCCCTAAAGCCGGTGCCCATAAAATCACTATAAAATATGTTGAATTAACTTATCAACTTGGTATTCCTGTTGGTATATTAAGTGCAGCGGGCACTATCGTAATCAGTGTTTTAAATAAAAAGAAAAAAGAAGAACAAGAAAAAGCCTAAACTTCACTTTGTTCTGTTTCAAGTTCAAGTAATTCTTCTGCTGGTTCTTTTTCTAATACACTTTTAGCGTCAATTATTAAAGCAATAATTAATCCTAAATTTATTAGCGCAGAAAGTCTTACACAGTCTTTATCTAAAAACTTGAAGATGTATTGACCAGTTAAAAAGTGTGTATAAGTTAAGACGCTTGAAAAAGACATCAGTGCCGCATAAATGTACTTACGTTTAAATACTAAAACATAAATAATTAAAAAAGCGTCCGCCATATAGAAATAGCGTTCATGCATATGTGGTAAGAAAAAGGGTGACACTAATGAAAATAGTGCAGTGACATATATTATATTTTTAGGCGTTGCTGGTACTTTATAGTGGAAGAGCACTAAAAGTGTAACGCCAATTGCGATAAAAGCAACATAAACACCAACACGTTTTATTCCGGCGTAAAGTTTTGGAAATTCAAAGAAAGCATATAATGATCCTGCTCCATAATTTGCGTTCGTATATAACCCAATTTGTGAACGATACATATTAAAAGGCATACTAAAAGGAGCGCCGGCAATATAGCTAGGGATAAAGGTAAGAAAAATAACGAGGAACATTACTAAAAGATAACGGAGTTTAAACTTTTTAGCGAGCCACATAAAGATTAACACCGGCAAAAAGAATGTTGTTTGTAGTTTTGTCGCTAACGCTAGTCCTAAAAAAATCATTGCTAAAAAGTGTTTCTTTTTAATAAGGAATAATACTGTCCAGACGATAAGCGCAACATAGAGTTGATCACATTGACCCCACACAGCGGAATTAAGAATGCTCGTGGGGAAAAATACTAAAATGGCAAACGCTAATAGCGAGAAATAAGAGTTTTTATTAAATTCACGAATTATAAGTACCGCTCCAATAGCGAGTACATAATCAAAAAAGACACTAAGTAATTTAATTGAAACAATCCCTTCAAATGGTAAATACGAAAGAAGGGCGAGCAGTGTTATGTAAGATACAGGATAGTCCCCTGCTCTAACACCAAGTGTGTTAGTCCACGGGTAATCACCCATTGCCTTTAACCCCCCATTAGCCTTTAAGTGATTAAACCACTGTAAGAGAAAGTTATGCATGTCGCCACTTAAATAATCAAAAAATGCATAACGGACGAAAAAGGAAATAGCTAAAATAAAGGCAAAAGCAATCCATAAGTAATATTTGCGGAAGAACTTCATAAAATAATCAAAAAGCATATTAAAAAATGAGTCAATTTTCGTAATACCTTCTTTCCATTTAGTTTTAAAAGTATTCATTTGCATCCTCTTACTTAAGTAAAGTTTACCATATATTAAAATATTACTTATTGCGTGGAATACTATTTTCTTTTAGGCGGCACGAAGCTCACCGCTACTTGACCTGCTTGGTCGTAAACTATTTGCGTTCTTTTTAAACCGTGTCTTACAAGTATGACATCAATTTTTAAAATAAATAATTCGTGTTTTGTTTTTTCGGTGATAAGTTTAATGTTAGTGTTAGTCATAGCTAAAACCCCTTTCCGTGTCGCGGTTATTAATGAGGGGCATTAATATTAGTGTTAATGTTACTAACCACTGTATATGTTTTATTGTATCTCATAACTTTTAAAATGACTATGATGAAATATAAAAAAAGCCCTACGTAGTAGGACTAATTTTTGAT
>DBRT01000041.1 GCA_002306335.1 Caryophanales bacterium UBA1361 | reverse complement strand
GTATATACATATGAGTAGAAAATTTAAACAAAAACCTAAAAAAGTAAAAGCAGAAAAAGTAAAACGCGAACCTGATATGCGTAAACGCGCTTACTTAGCGATGCTTTTTAATAATCGCGCTGCATTTGACGGCGGAAGACGCGAACCGTGGTGGGTCGCAGTGCTCTTTTTTATCGCTTCAATCGTTATTGCTTTAGTGCCAGCAATGGTACAAGTTGGTAAGACTAAGGGAAGCGACATCTTTAAAGGGCCTTTATATCACACTGATGTAGCGTTTACGAAGTTTGTAGAAACACTTGAAGAAAAAGACGCTGATCTTACAGTTGTAAGTGAAAATGATGAGAATATCTTTAAGGCTAGTCCTGAATTTGTTAACCTAGTAGCGAACAAAGCCTTTACTTTGACAGATGGCGCCACGAATGAAGTTGTTCCTTATTACTCCTTCGCGCAAAAGCGTATAGTGTATACGCGTGACGAAAATAATGCTGTCGTTACTAATGAAGTTGATTTTGAATACTTACGCGTTTATTACACTGGTGATATTCAAAGTTCGTTTTTACTTGAAGGAAAAGTTTATAGTGGAGATGCTTTTTTAGCGCTTAAACTTTTATCATTAAAGGAAGAAGATGCTGTCGGTAATGTTACTTCACATTTAATTATTGGGCGGAAGGCATTATACACAAGACTTTATAATCCAACGGCCATTAATAAACCTGGTAACCCTGCTTTAGTGTTTGAAGGACGGACAAATTCATTACCAGTTGGTATGAATATTCGTGATTTTGGTAAAGTGAGTAAAGATGGTGTCCCACTTGCCAAAACCGATATTGATTACACTGATAAAGTTATGGAAAACTTTGGTCATATGCAAGACTTAGGTTATAAAGAAGTTAAAGTACGGACCTTCTGGTTTCAAACTGGAATTTACGCTGCTATCTTCTCTATTATTGGTCTTGTTATGGGTTTAATTATCTTTATTTCTACACGCGGAAAAATGAATCCAAATCGCGATCTTAAGTTTGGTGAATCACTTAAAATTGGTGCGTGGTTACTTCCTGCTCCAGCTTTAATCACACTCGTGCTTGGCTTTATTTTACCAGCGCAATATTTCCAAATGATTTTCATTATGACGCTTGGTATGCGCAGTGTATGGTTAACAATGCGGACATTAAATCCAAATATGCCGCAACAATAACATTAAGAATTAATAAAAATTCACCTTGCTAAAAACAAGGTGATTTTTTTAACTTTTATGTACATTAAATATTACTAACAATATAACTTAATATCGCTAGTGTTAAATCAATATCACTTACTTTATTAACTGCAACCGTGCGCATATTTGAATTTACTTCGATCACTACTGGTTTTCCTTTAGCGTCAAGCATAATATCAACACCCGCGAAATGACCTTTTAATGCTTTTGTTGCATGAATCGCTAAATCTTCTATTTCGCTAGTGGCTTTTACTAATGAAGCAGTGCCGCCTTGATTAATATTACTTCTAAAATCTTTGTCATTGACTCTTTTAACAGTAAATATTACCTTATCTCCCACAACATTAACACGGTAATCTGTCCCTTTTTCGCCACTGACAAACTCTTGGGCCAAAAGTGCTTTTGTGCCGTGCTCTTTTATAATCTTTTTTAACTCTTCTTCACTATGCGCTAAATAAACTTGATCACCAAATGAACCAAAGCGTTCTTTAATGACAAGCGGAAAAGATAATGCGAGTAACTCTTCTTTATACTCTTCATAATATTCAATAATATTGCCCCAGTAATGAAGCGGAAATACAAAGAAGCGTGGTTGCGCTACACGCGCTTTAGCAAGCTCCGCAGCGGTTAATGCTTTATCGTCACAGAGATAAATTGTTTCAGGATTATTAAAAACTTTAATTCCGCTATTTTCAATACGTTTTGCTAGATATATATCTTTGTCCCAAAAAAGACAAAAGTCAGGTGTATTATTATTTAAATAACTTAAGACATGTTGATTTTTAACTTCAATTAATTCAAGATTTGGTATAAGTTTAGCTTTGTTTAAAAATTCATCAACTTGAATGCGAAATTTTGGGCTATTATGACTGATATTCGTGACAAAAATGCCCTTAATCGCCATAATCGCTCCCGCGTGAATTATCATCAATAATTAATTTTGCACCTTCAATTATATCTTCAATTTCCACCAAAAGATAGTTTTCGTCATCGAAAATTGGTTCATTAATATCACGAGTAAATAATACATATTTTCCTTTGCGAGCAATATTAAAAAATACATCCATTATTTCATCATGTTCATTTCTAAATCGTTCTAAGATTCTCGTTAATTGTGTATAAAACCATGGTTCAATATAAAATTCACCCTCTTCAAATAAGTATCCTCTCGCAAAAGCGGTCCGTGGGTTACTAACACGCTTTAAATGTTTAAATTCGCTATAGTTCCACTCTGGAACAATATTGTCATAATTGTAAGTATTATTTGCCATATTAATATTTCTCCTTATTTATGATATGTTTCGTTATTTATAATTTTGAATGCTCTAAATATTTGTTCAAGGAGCATTACTCTAAAAAGTTGATGGGGAAACGTCATTTTGCTAAAACTTAATTTTAAGTTCGCACGCTTATATACTTCATTTCCTAAACCATGGGAACTACCGATAACGAACATTACTTTACTTTGACCAATATCAAAGGCGTTACGTAATTGTTCGCTGAACATAATTGAATCAAACTCTATTCCTTCAGGTGACAAGGCATAAACAAAGTCGCGTTCACCAATTCTTTTTAAAATGGTTTCGGCTTCTCTATTTAATGCATTTTCAATCTGTGCTTCACTTGCGCGAAGCGGAAGTCGTTCTTCTTTAATTTCAATAATTGAAATATCCGCATATTTACTAATCATTTTAGTGTATTCGTCACTAGCAATTAAAAGTGCACCTTTTGTTTTCCCGACAACAATAACATCAATTTTCATTTAACTCTCCCATGATTGGCACATGTTGTTTTGCGGTAACAATTGTCAGTTTACTTTGGTCAATCCCGTACTTCCGAAATACCTTATCAAGTGTTTCAAGCGCAACTTCGGGAGTATTAGCTTCTTCACTAAGGTGCGCTAAAACGATGTGTTTAGTGCGCGGGCCAACAAGTTCTGCTAAATAGTGAGCACAAGCTTCGTTTGATAAGTGACCAGTATCGCTTAGTATTCGCTGAATTAAATCAAAGGGTCTATTTGTTTTAAGTAATAAACTCGGACTATGATTTGATTCAATAATGTAGGCGTCAGCGTTTTTCATCATTTCCAAGTTACGAGTGCTTATATAACCAGTGTCAGTCATATACACAAGTTTGTACTCTGTTGTTTCAATAATATAACCAACTGAATCACTTACATCATGACTTGTTGGTAGGGGCGTTACTTTAAATTCATTAATCGTAAAAGAGGTGTAGGGCACAACTAGTTTAAATGGTGCTTCAAACGGCAAAGTGTTCGCCGGAGCATACACATTCCCGTTAGCGACTTTATTAAATTGTGAAGTAATGTGATCACCGTGTTTATGAGTAAAAAGCACGGCAAAAACACGCTCTTCTTGTAATTTAAAGACATTTAGTCGTTCTTTATATTCTTTAAGGCTGAGCCCTAAATCAATTAATATTTTTGTTTCAGGTCCTTTGATAATTGTGGCATTACCTTTGGACCCGCTAGCGAGGACGAAGTACTTCATTCGTGTTTATAACTTGGTCCTTTTTTAGTGCGATATTCAGTAAACCGCGCTGTTAAGTCTGGTCCTGGATTATCAAAACTTGAAATAGCCTTGAAAAATAGCAGGGTCGCAATTCCCGTTTCACCACTTCTATTTTTCGCTAAGATAATGTCAACTGGTGAAACATCAAGATCTTTGCTCGGGTCTTTCATTTCCGCTTTAGCTTGTGCGAGTGTTTGGTAATAGGGTTGATAAACAGCATCGATTTCTTTAATCGTTCCTTGTTTGACATAATAATCTTCGCGATACATTAAAAACACTAAATCTGCGTCTTGTTCTAGACTACCTGATTCACGAAGGTGACTCATTTGTGGCATTTTATCTTTTGTGGCTTCAACTGCCCGTGAAAGTTGTGATAAGGCAACGATTGTAATATTTAATTCGCGCGCTAAGCCTTTCAGGGCCGCACTTATTTCGCTAAGTTCAATTTGCCTACTTTCAACATGTCCCGTTGTCGTAATTAAACCAATATAGTCAACAAAAATGGCGCATAAATCATCATTTTCGCGTTTTAATTTCCGTGCTTTGATAAGTAAGTCATTAATATTTATACTTGGTGTTTCATCGATATAGAGTTTGATATGCTTTAAGTTTTCGATTGTTTCATAAACTTTTACGCGTTCTTCTTTACTAAGGTACCCCGTCATAATATTTTTATGAAGCACACCTGAAACTTTAGAAACAAGCCGTTGCATTAGTTGTTGGTTACCCATTTCAAGCGAGAAGAAACCAACAGTTTTATTATTTATTTTAGCCATATTATAGGCTAAGCTTAAACCAAATGCCGTTTTACCGACCGCAGGACGTGCAGCAATAATAATATAGTTATCTTCTTGGAAACCGTGAGTGTAACGATCTATATCATAAAAGCCCGTCGAATTTCCTGTGAGTTTATTACCAGAAGATTTCCGCATTTTTTCAAGGTGAGCTTTTAACCCTTTAGCGATATCACCAAGTGATTCAAAGTCCATAATCCGTCGCTCTTCCGCAACTTTAGTAATGTCGCGTAATAAATCACTTAAGTAATCATTAACATCACCAACTTGACCTTGACGGTGTTTTTCAACGCCTTGATCCATTACTTTTAAGGCTTTACGAAGTAAATCTAAATCACGTAGTCCTAAGCAATAATCTTTTATCGCTGAATATGTAATCGCTTCTTCGGCAATTAAACTTAAGTATTCTAAACCACCAACAGCGCTAAATAGTCGTAATTCTCTTAGTTTACCGCTGACGGTAACAATATCAACTTTGACATTTTCTTCATGTAATAATTTCATTGCATAAAAAATAGCGCGGTTATTATTATCGATGTTTGGAAAATAACTTGCTTCTAAGTGCTGCATCCCTACTTCTAGTGCTTCAGCACTTGTTAGCATAAGACCTAACACTGTTCTTTCTAGAATAGTGTCATTAGGAATCGCTATTGTTTTATCCGATAGTGTAAAAGGATTATTATCAAATTTCATAACTACTCCTTATCTTTGACTAGAACTTTTACTTTAGCAATGACATCTTTAAAAAGTTCAATTTCCACTATTGTGGGTCCTAATTGATTTAGTGGCTGAAAGTTCACAAACTTACGGCGATCAACATTAATTTTAAATTCTTCTTTAATCTTTTCTTCAACTTTTTTAGCGGTAATCGCCCCAAAAGCTTTACCTTTTTCACCAATAGCGAGAATAAAACTAATTTCTTTTTCTTCTAGTTTTTTCTTGTTGACAAGCGCTTCTTCTTTATGTGCTTTTTCTTCGGCTAAAGCACGCGCTTGATTTGCTTTTAATTGGGAAATAGTCCGTTCATTATACGGAACAGCAAGTTTGCGTGGGATTAAAAAGTTTGTGGCGTAGCCATCACTAACATCAACAATTTCATCCTTTTTTCCGACCTTTTTAACGTCTTTTAATAAAATTACTTTCATTTTATCCTCCCTTCTTGCCGCCAACGACTTTGGCTTGACTTAGATTTTGATTAATTACATCTTCTAAAATTTCTTGGACATCATCTAATGTCTTATCCGTAAAAACAGCTGCAGCGCTTGCTTGGTGACCACCGCCTCCAACTTTCTCAAGTAAGAATTGAACATTAATTTCACCGTTACTTCTACCGCTGACTTTAACGACCTTAGGCGCCGTGTAACCAATAACAAACGAAGCTTGTATACCTTTAATGCGCATGCTTTGGTTTGCAACTTTCGATAAAGTTTCTGGGGTAACAATGTCTGTTTCATCTGCTCTTAAGAAGACAATACCAACACTAAGTGTTGTCATGCTATTCATAATTTTGGTAATAAGTGCATATTCTTCAACATTATCCTTTAAGAAATCGTCCGCTGTCATAACATCAGCGCCCCAATCTTCTAACACCATACTTGCTAAGAAAGTACGTGATCCTGTTGTTTTTGTTCTAAAGTAGTTTGTGTCTAAATAAATTCCAGCAAGCATAAAGGTCGCATATTTTGGTGGTAATACGAAGTTAGGAGTATTACCGTAATGTAGTAGTTCAGTCACAATTTCACAAGTTGAACTTGCGCTTGTTTCAATATAGTCATAAAGTCTTTGATCAATAAATTCGTCTGTGCGACGATGATGGTCAATCACAATTACCTTATCCACGCGTTCAAGGAGTTTTGGATGAAGCGTTAATTGTGGACATGAAACATCAGCAATAATTAAAAGTGTGCCGGAATTAACTAGACTCGCGGTTCCTTTTTGATCGTCAATTTCTTCTGGTGAAATAAACATATCATTCATTTCTTGTTTCGTAAACATTCTGTTTACAGCCATTCTTGTTTTTAATTCAGTTAAATTGTGTTCATAAACTATGCGTGCAGGTTGAAATTGAACCTTTGTGCCTTTTTGTGTTTTCTTTACATAGTCGGCCATAGCTTTTAAACCAAGCGACGCACCCAAAGCGTCAAAGTCAGTATCGGTGTGTGTCATGATTAAAACATTTTTTGCTTCTCTTATATGCCGGAAAATTGTATCCGCATATAACCTAATCGCTGTTTTATTACGTTTTTCAGCTTGTGAAGTTGCGCCACCGATAAATTCACTTTCTTCACCGTAACGGGCAATAACAACTTGGTCACCACCACGCGCCATTGCTGTATCAATCGCATTAAGGACGAGTTCATTTAGTTTTAAAACATCAGGGAAATTATACGCAAACGCCATTGATAACGAAATTTGATAATCTTGATTCGATGTTTTATCTTTGATTTTTTGTAAAATTGAAAAATTATCAGCGTATAACTTATCAAAGTTCTCTTTGTTTAAAATAAGTAGATAAGCATCTTCACGATATTGTTTAAGCAGCACCCCATAATTTGAAAAGTATTCGAGAATTAAACTGTTAACTGTCCCAAAAATTGGATTAGAGTGTTCACCTTTAACAACAATATCCACAAAGTTATCAATAACCACTACGCCTAAAACAGGTGCTGTTGCTTGATTACTATCAAAGAGATATTCAAATTCAGTAATATCTTTAAACAAGAAAATACCAGCCTTGCTTAAATATTTAACTTCGTAGTTCCGTGATTCGATTTCAACTTTAATTGTGTCTTCAACATTATCTGCAAGCACTTCACTTAGTTCAACAAGCCGAATTAATTCAGGCTTCCAAGCAAGAATGTTTTTATCAATAATTAAAAGACGACGTTCTTTAAATAATTCACTGGCCCATGTGACATTAAAATCATTATCGACGACAACAAGACCTAGCATTCCAAAGTTGTAAGCCTCTTTAACATCGCCACCTAATAAGTTTACAAGTTCAAATGTATTCTTTTTCCGTAATTTATTTATTCGTGCAGTAATGAAAATAAAAACGAACAAATTAAAGAAAACGACACCTATCGCGACAGAAAAAATAACTGGCGGTACAAAGATTTCTTGAAAATTAAATAAGTTTAAATAATAGAAGAGACTAATTAAACCTAGTAAAAGCCCTTCAACTATAACAAGGATAATCGTTCGTTTGCGTAATTTAGTAATAGCTTTGATCATAGCAATACCTCGTTTTTCTTTAGAGTAATTATACAATAAAAAAGGTATCTTTAATACCTTTCATGTCCCATAATATATATTTTGTTGAAAATTATTACTTTAATGTTGATAACTAGTGTAATTAAGACCCGGCAGAACTCATGTATTCATTAATGAGCGCCATAATTTCACCAAGATGTTTAAACACAAATGTTAATGGTTTCATCGCTAATACAATCGCCATGATATTTAAACCAATTCCAATTAAGACAAAAAGCCAATTTAGGCCACGTAACTTAAGCATTCCTAAAAGACCATAGATTAGTCCCGTGATAACAATAAGTAGTGTAAAGACTGCAAAATAAGCATTAAATGTCAGCGAAAGAATAGAAAAGATTAAGGCAATCACACCTGCAATGATTCCTAAAAACCGATAATTAAATACTTTTTGATAGAAGCGCAGTTGTTTACGTAATTCGCGTTCAGGTAAAAGATAATATCGACCTCTGTAATGATAGCGGTCTGTTAAAGTTTTACCGCCACGCGTTTCGCTTCCGTCCTTCCGCTCTTTGGGGTCTTTTGGTTCTTTTTTCTTTTTCTTGCGTTTCTTTTTTGCTTTGCCTTCATCATCTTCTAATGATTCAGCATAAACTTCTTCATCAGCAGCGTACTTTAAATCATCTTCTTCGTATGAAGAGTCATCATATAAAGCAACATCATTCTTTTTCTTTCTGGCCATAATTTAATTCCTATATATACAATTTAGCATAAATTTGATTATGAATAAACAATTTGTTTATTAGCGATTTTATTTTAATGATTATACAACCGCTTTTTCTTTGCGGGGTAAGAGCGGATTAATCGCTCCAATTATTGCAAAGACGGGAGAAAGTAATATACCACTGATGAATACTAGCGTACTAAGATTATTGCAACCCTTAGCCTCAAGGCGAAGGTTAACCGCTAAAATACCTTGGAACACAAAAATAATTGTGACAGAAAAGAAAACAGTAAAGATCGCGTTGATACTAGAAATTCCTAGCAGATTTAATTCCTTTGTTAAAAGGAAAGATAGTACTAAAACTACTACACAACCAACTAAATAAGTTATTGCCGCGACACGCGAAATAGTAAACTCTAAACCGTGTAATGGGCCGTGTTCCATTTTTTCTCTGCAGATAAATTTTCGTGTTAAGTGAATGAGAATATGCGTTAATAAAACACTTATAAAACTAAATACAATTGTGTAAGCAATAACACCATTTTTAATAATAACACCGACATTTTGCGCGTAATTTGATGTTTCATCTATCTTAAATAGTTTAATAAATAATTCTAGATACTGACCAAATTGGATATCATAAGCAAAGTGCGGATCTTTTTGAACATAGAAAACGATGACTAATAAAAAGCCATAAAATATTTCTACGCCAATGATAATTAATATTTCGATCAAGGGATTAATTTTCGTTTTGCTAATCGTGCCGTGTAAAAATCCTACTGTCATTGCGTAAATCATAAATAAGAAACCACGCATAAAACTACCTTGGCCCACAGGTAAAAAGTGTCCAATTAATGTTCCCATTAATATCATAAAAATGGCGGGAAATATTCCGTCTTTAATTTTATGACGAATAATAAAAACCGCAAGCGGTACTGGACCTAGAAATCCAATATAATGTAGTAATAAAAAATTAGTGGAAAAAACATAAAGCCCTAATGTAATTAATATTACTAAGCCTAATTCAAAATAATAAAATTTTGTTTTCTTCATAATTAACTAAAATATAGAACCTCACTGTCGTGAGGCTCTCTCTTCATTCTTTTTTTAGCTCACGTAATATGGAAGTAATCCCATAAAGCGTGCGTTTTTAATTGCGACTGCAAGTTGACGTTGATACTTTGCAGATGTTCCAGTAACTCTACGCGGAGTAATTTTTCCGTTTGGAGTAACAAAACGTTTTAAAAGCTCAACATTTTTATAATCTATTTCAGTAATTTTGTTTTGTTTGAAATAGCAAACTTTACGTCGTGGTCTACTTTTGCGATATGACATAATAAACTATTCTCCTTTAATAATTTAGAATGGAAGATCATCATCAGAGATGTCGATTCCTTCTCCTAAGTCAGTAGCGGGTTCAGCATCACTTTGATAACCGGTTCCTTCACTACTTTCAGATTTGGACTCAAGTAATTGAACCGAATCGGCAATAATGTCGACGGTACTAACTTTTTGTCCAGCATTATTTACATAAGAACGTTGTTCAATGCGTCCATCAACTCCCACTAAGTTTCCTTTGCGTGCGTATTGAGCGACAAAGTCTGCGGTTTGGTTCCAGCATGAGACTCTAAAGAAACTTGTACTATTTTCTTGGTCGCGAGCGAAACGATTGTTTACTGCGATGCTGAAGTTGGTAACGGATGCACCTGACGATGTTTTACGTAATTCTGGGTCGTGGGTAAGTCTTCCCACTAAGACTACTCGATTAATCATTGTTATTCCTCCTCGTTTTTATTTAGCGATAACAAGATGACGAATTACATTTTTATTTAATTTTGATAACCGTTCGAATTCAGCGATTGCCGCAGCATCACTTTCGACATTAATGACTACATAATATCCTTTAAGTAAATCATTAATCGGATACGCAAAATCACGTAAGCCCCAATTTTCGGTATCTACATCAACAATTTTACCGCCTAAATTGGTAATCATTTGATGGAGACTTTCCATTTCGGCTTTACGTTCTTCTTCGCTTAAGTCTGCAAGAAGAATATACATGATTTCGTACTTTTTCATAAGCACACCTCCCTTTGGTCTATTTCGGCTGTTGCTTACCAACAGCATGGAGTATATTACAAGCAGTAATATAGCGTTGTAATTATATTACAATTACTAGCGTTTGTAAAGGCACACCTTGTTCGCTAGTAATAATTACAATTTTATTTTATTTATTATCACGCATTGTTGGGAAAAGAATAACTTCCCGAATTGATGTTTGATTTAATAAAAACATTACAAGACGATCAATACCGATTCCAATCCCGCCTGCCGGTGGCATCCCGTATTCTAATGCTTCAACGAAGTCTTCGTCCATTTCACTAGCTTCTTCATCACCTAGTTCTCGCGCTTTTAATTGTGCTTTAAAGCGTTCATATTGATCGCGCGGATCATTAAGTTCAGTAAAGGCGTTCGCTAGTTCGTTTGCTTTAATAAATAATTCAAAGCGTTCTGTAAAACGCGGATCTTCGGCTTTTTTCGCTAGTGGGGAAATTTCAAGTGGATGCCCATATACAAATGTTGGTTGAATTAAGTCTGCTTCACAGAATTCTTCAAAGAAGGCATTAAGAATATGACCCGAGCCAGTCCAGTGCTTTTCAACATGAATTTCATGTTTATCCGCAATTGCTTTTGCTTCTTCAAATGTTTTAATTTTTCTAAAGTCAACACCTGTCTCTTCTTTGACCAAATCAACCATTGATACTTTGCGGAACGGCGCACTAACATCAATAATTTCATCGCCCCATGGTAATTTAGTATCACCTGTGACTTTAATCGCAAGTTCTCTTACTAGGCTTTCGCAAAGTTCATACATATCATCTAAATCAGCGTAAGCTTGATAAGCTTCAACCGTTGTAAATTCTGGATTATGACGCGTGCTCATCCCTTCGTTACGGAAGAGACGACCAATTTCATATACTTTTTCAATGCCACCGACTAATAAGCGTTTTAATGGTAATTCCGTGGCAATTCGCAGGTAAAAGTCACGATTAAGCGTATTATGATGAGTAATAAATGGTTTAGCGCTCGCGCCACCAAGTACACTATTTAACATACTTGTTTCAACTTCAACAAATCCACGATCATCTAAGAATTTTTGAATCGCACGAATAATTTTCGGACGAGTTAAGGCAACATGTTTTGATGATTCATTCATTATTAAATCAACATAACGGCGACGATAACGCTCTTCAACATCAGTTAATCCGTGAAACTTTTCCGGAAGTGGTCGTAATGCTTTTACAATATGGGTATACACTTCAACCTTCACTGTGACTTCGCCCGTTTTGGTACGCATAATTGTTCCTTCAACACCAACGATGTCACCAATATCAGCACTTTTAAATAAGTCGTAAACTTCTTCACCAACACCTTGTTTACTAATAAAGGCTTGAATTCTTCCTTCTTGGTCTTGGATCGTAAAAAAACTAGCTTTACCCATAATACGCATTAGCATTATGCGTCCCGCTGTTTTAACTTTAATAGCTTTTTCTTCTAATTCTTCTTTAGTAAATTCACCAGCTTTTTCTTTAATTGAAAGACTAGTATCTGTTCGTTCATACTTTTTTCCAAATGGATCGATACCTTGCGCACTAAGTTCTTCCGCTTTAGCGCGTCTCACTAATTCTTGATCACTAAATTCTCTTGGCATAAATAACTCCTTTAGATGTGGACATTTTACCACTTTTTGCTTATATAAGCAAAGCCTGGTTCTTAATCTCCTTAATTATTAATTCTAAGTCGTTTAAAGTCGACATTTTAGTTAGTTTAACTTTGTATGTTTTGGTAAACGGAAACCCTTTAATAAAGTGATGAGCGATTCCGCGCATGACTAAGATTCCCATGTGTTCTCCTTTTTCTTCGACCATCATATTTGCCAGTGTCCACAAATAATCTAATTGCTGGTATAGTGAGGGATCTTTTAATCTCTCTCCCGTTTTAAAGTATGTCTCAATCTGTGTTGCTAAAAACGGATTTCCAAGTTGACCGCGCGCTAGCATCACTGCTTGTGCGCCAGTTATTTCAAGCGCCTTTATCGCATCATCAAGTGTATAAATATCCCCGCTTACAACGAGCGGTATACTTACTAAATTTTGAATATTTTGCGCTAAATCGTAGCGAGCTTTTCCGCCATAAAGTTGTTTTGTTGTTCGCAAGTGAATGGCAATTAAACTCACGCCTGCTTCTTCTAATTTTGGTAATAGTTCTTTGAAATTAATATGCTTTTCATCCCACCCAATTCTAATTTTAACAGTCACTGGTTTTGTGCTTCTTTTAACAACTTTTTCAACCATAGCAATAAGCTCGTTTGGATGCTTTAACCATGCAGAACCGCCATTATTTCGTGTTACCTTAGGTACGGGACATCCTAAATTTAAATCAAGAAAATCATAATTATCCGTGTGCTTTTCAATCTTTTCAATTGCCACTAAAAGCTTAGTTGTTTCACCGCCAAAAAGTTGCACCGATGTTGGTCTTTTTTCTTCTGGTCGTGGTAAATATTCATATGTTTTTTCATTATTAAAAATAAGGCCGCTATCACTTATCATTTCGGTATAACAAAGCGCTACACCGAAGGAGCGCATAAATTCGCGATAAGCAAAAGTCGTTATGCCCGCCATTGGAGCAAGAATGGTTTTACCTTTAATTTCTATGTTTCCTATTTTCCACATTGTTATTAAAAAGCCGAATTGCTTCGGCTTTCGATTTCTTATTTTTTATCGTCTTCCGGAACAGGTGTTGGTGTTGGTTCAACTTTTGGTTTTTCAGTTAAAACAACTTCACCAATCACTGCTTGTTTTGGTTCATCGAGTTTACGATCTTTTAACAAACGATCAATTTGTTCTGCCGTAATTGTTTCGCGGTCAAGTAATGTTTCGGCAATAAGAATAACATCATCTTTATGTTTTTCAATAATTTCCCGAGCTTTATCATGGGCTTGTTCAATAATCTTGCGTACTTCTTTGTCAATTTCAAGCGCAACTTGTTGGCTAAAGTTCTTTTGACTTGAAGTGTAATCGCGTCCTAAAAAGACACTGCCTGTATCTCTTTCATATTGAATCGGACCTAAATCACTCATACCAAATTCAGTAACCATCAGTCGAGCAATTCTTGTAGCGACTTCAATATCATTTTGTGCGCCTGTTGATACATCATCAAAGAATACTTCTTCACTTGTACGACCGCCTAAATAACCGACGATACGAGCAATTAATTGGTTTTTAGTCATTAAGAAGCGGTCTTCTTCAGGAGTCATAAGTACATGACCGCCAGTTTGACCACGTGGAATAATTGTAATTTTTTGCACTTTATCACTAAATGGGTGATTTAGCCCCACAACAGCGTGACCCGCTTCGTGATAAGCAATAACTTTGCGTTCGTGTTCATTAAGTTGTCGGCTTGTGCGGGCAGGACCAGCAATACGACGATCAATAGCTTCATCAATATGCCGTAACATAATTTTGTCAGCATTATCGCGAATTGCTAAGATCGCTGCATCATTTAACACGCTTTCAATATCTGCGCCTGAAAATCCAACAGTCCGGCGTGAAATGGCATCAAAGTCAATTGATTCATCAATAATTTTACCGCGAGCATGAACACCAAAGATTGCTGTTCTACCAGCGCGATCCGGTAAACTAACGGTAATTTTACGGTCAAACCGTCCTGCACGTAATAAGGCTGGGTCTAAAACGTCATCGCGGTTTGTCGCCGCAAGAACAATAATTCCTGAGTTATCACTAAAACCATCCATCTCAATTAAAAGTTGGTTAAGCGTTTGTTCGCGTTCGTCATTTCCACCACCAAGTCCGGCACCACGTTGACGACCAACAGCGTCTAATTCATCAATGAAAATTAAGCAAGGTGCTGTTTTCTTTGCTTGTTGGAACATGTCTCTAACGCGACCTGCACCAACACCAACAAACATTTCAACAAAGTCAGAACCTGAAATTGAGTAGAAAGGCACATTAGCCTCACCTGCTACTGCTTTAGCTAAAAGTGTTTTACCGGTGCCTGGCGGCCCCACAAGAAGTACACCTTTTGGTAGTTTTGCACCGAATTTTGTATATTTTTTGGGATTACGTAAATAATCAACAATTTCCATCATCTCTTGTTTTTCAGCATCAGCGCCTGCAACATCGTCAAACGTCTTTTTAACTTTTGTTTCTAAGCGAGCGCGTGAACGATTAAATTCCATGGCTTTAGTATTTGAACTGCTAACTGCACCAGCCATTCTTGAGTAAAGGAATATCATTGCCACTACAAATAGGACAAGATAAAGTAAGCTTGGTCCAATAGTGTTCCAAAATGTGCGTTGATAAGCATTAACAATAACCATCTTAAAGTCAACAAGTGCCGTTCCATCAGCGGCGAATAATGTTGGTTGTAAGATGTTTTCATAAAATGTTCGGTCTACTAAAGCGGTAAACTTACTACCGTCTTTTAAAATACCAGTAATTTTCGTGGTGGTTTCGGTAGTTACAATAGTAATTGTGTCAATAACACCAGCATTTGTTTGTAAGTATGCTGCTAGTTCGGTTTGAAGTAGTGCTTGAGTTTTAGCGTTTCCCGTAAAAAATGCTAACCAGATAACAACACCGATTACAGCAAATAAAAGTAAATAAGGTAAAAGGGTTCGCAGCGAGCGACGCGGTGGAACGCTTCTAGGGTTTGGACGTGGATTTGGATTGCTCATTAAGACCTCCTTGGGTTATAGATCAATTTCGAATATGTGTAACATAAATAAACACTGAAAGTTATTATACAGAGTATAATCTTAGATTTCAACATTTGCGTTTTATTTAATATAAATTTTAAATAAATCCGTTGCTTTTGGAATGTAGTTAGCGCGATAGCGCGGGACATAAATTACTTCACCATTTTTATTTGTAACAACCGGCCAAATAAGTCGATAGTGACGCGGCATCTTCATATCAATAAATAAACGATTTATTGTCTTTTCATAACCTTTGATTTTATACTTTTGATTTTTTCCTTGTGTAGCAATTGTCAAAGGATATTCGCTAGCAGGAATATTAGGAAATACATTGTTTTTGCCAAAAAAAGCCACGAATTGCGGGGTTTTAATTGTTTCTGGTGTTTCAACAATATATTTGTAAGGCTGATAATTATTGATATTAATTAATGAAAATTTATCTTCATACTTCACTAAATAATATGAATCAATTACTTTAATCATTGCTGAATTTTTATCACTTAACACAACATCTTTAATCTGGTTATTTCTGCCCTTACTAAACTTATCTGCAATTCCTTTATTATGAAAAAGCATATATAAAAGATGCTGTTGCTCCCTATTATTTAGTTTAATAAATTCCGTTATGGAAATAGTACTATTTTCTAACAATAATTCAAGTTTATTTGTCATTGCTTTTAAATCTTTATTGCGCCCTTTAATGTCTAGGAGTAGTTTGTCTTTTTGTTCAACAGACATTTTTTTAACTAAGTTGTGGCGAATTTTATTTCTGGTGTATGTTAACTCTAAATTTGAACTGTCTACTGCAAAAGGAACTTTGTGTTCGACACAATAAAACACTAGATCATTTTTGTAATAGTTTAGTAACGGACGAATAACAAGAGAGTTGTTTAGAACAATTTCTTCTCTAATTCCATAGTAAAATGTTTCACGTTTACTATTTTGCTGCATTAAATATGTTTCAATCACGTCATCAGCGTGATGCGCTGTTAATAGTGCATCAAGATCGTGTTCTTTAATAATCTCTTCAAAAAACTCATAACGAACTTTTCTCGCTTCGTTTTGGAAGTTACCTTTGATTTTTTTACCGTTAACCCTCTTTGCAAAAAAAGCAATATTATGTTCTTTGCAATAAAGTGCGAGATCGTTAGTCTCTTTTTCACTCTCTTCGCCTCTTAATCCGTAATTAATATGCGCAACTGCAAAGTTATAGTTTCCTTTTAGCAATAGTGAAAAAAGCGCCATAGAATCAGGACCATAGCTGCACGCTAATAAGTATTTTTTGTTATGATCAAGATTAATTTGCATTTTTTGTTCTACTTAATAATTCATATCCTTTTTCTGGATTACTTTTTATTTCTTTTTCATCAACCGTAAGTACTTTTACGACAACGATATGTGCTCCTAAATATAATTCTAAAACATCATCAACTTTAACAGTGTATGATGGTTTAACAGTTCTTTTATCAACGATAACTTTTCCGGCCGTACTTATATCTTTTGCCACCGTTCTTCGTTTAATTAATCGCGTCAATTTTAGAAATTTATCTAGTCTCATCTTTATTTTTCATTGTTTCACGAACAATCATGACAATTGCTTTAACAATTGACGCGTATGCGTGAAACCAATCTCCTCTTTTAATTATCCTTAACTTAATTTTATCATCTTGGGTTATAAAACGAATGTTCTGGTATGTTGTCCCTATTTCATTATTTAACATTACTACTGAGCCAGGGATATCTAAAAATGCTCTCCCTGGAATAATATCAATAAATACATCTTCATCTTTAATGTCTTCAATAAAGTTAGCGCGACTATTTACCACTAGTTCAACTTGGCGTTTTAAAAATAAGATTTCTAATGAACGTGGTAATTTACCATACATATCGATTACTTTTTCTTCAAAGTCTTTTAGTTCTTTCATCTTTTTACTTTTTTTAATTTCGAGATAAATATCAAATTTTTCTGACTTACTAGCAAAATCATCAGGAATATAAGCTTCTAATCCGCTAATATTGATTGTTTTTTCTATTGGATCACTTGTTAGTTTATATTTTTTCTCATTTATTGCATCTTCAAGCATCTTTAAATACATATCAATACCGATACTATCAATAAACCCAGATTGTTCCGCACCTAAAATATCACCGGCACCACGAATCATTAAATCGCGTTGTGCTATTTTGTAGCCGCTGCCTAAATCTGTAAACTCTTGAATTGCTTGAAGTCTTTTTTTCGCATCATCATTCATTATTTTGTTGCCTTGATAAAGTAAATATGCGTATGCAATGCGGTTTCCTCTTCCAACCCTTCCTTTTATTTGATAAAGTTGCGATAGTCCAAAAGTATCAGCATTTTCAACGATAATTACATTTGCATTTGGCACATCAATCCCGTTTTCAATAATAGAAGTAGCGACTAAAACATTAATTTCGTTATTATAGAAACTTGTCATTACATCTTCAATATCAGCGCGATCCATTTTCCCGTGTACAACGCCAATTTTAGCTTGTGGCACTAGCCTGCTTAACTTATTTGCGACATGGTATATCGTTGCAATACGATTATATAAATAAAATACTTGTCCGCCACGCCCTAACTCGCGCTCCACTAATTCTTTGATTACATAATCATCTCTTTTAATGACATAAGTTTGAATTGGCATTCTTTCTTGGGGAGCAGTATTAATTTGACTTAAGCCGCGGATGCCAACTAATGACATTTGTAATGTACGCGGAATAGGAGTGGCGCTCAATGTTAAAACATCGACTCTTGTTTTCATTTTTTTAATAATCTCTTTTTGTTCAACGCCAAACCTTTGTTCTTCATCGACAATTAATAATCCAAGATCAACGCTTTCAATATCTATATTAAACAAAGCATGTGTACCGATAAGCAAATGAATGGTGCCAGCTTGAAAGTCTTTTACGATTTCATCCTTTTCTTTTTGAGTAACAAGACGAGAAATCATCGCTATTTTTACACCGAAATTAGCAAATCTCTCTAGTGACACCTCATAATGCTGTCTTGCAAGTAAAGTTGTGGGACATAAAAACATTACTTGCTTACCAGCGCTTATTGCTTTAAAGGCGGCGCGAAGCGCTATTTCCGTTTTACCAAAGCCTACATCGCCCGAAAGAAGTCGGTCCATAATAAGTGGTGACTCCATATCGTTTTTAATTTCACGAAGCGCTATTTCTTGGTCGTAGGTCAATTCATATGGGAAACCAAGTTCAAATTCTTTTTGAAATTCGTCATCAGGCGGAAAAGCAAAACCTGGTCTTTGATAACGCGCTGCTTGAATAGCAATAAGTTCTTCAGCAATGTCTTCAATTTTTTTACTTATTTCAACCTTTGTTCTCTGCCATACTGGTGAACCAATTTTATGCAGTCGCGGTGCAACGCCTTCACGGCCACTATATTTGCGAATTAAATGAATTTGTTCCATTGGAATTGATAATTCTTCATTGCCAAAATATTTAATTTTAATATAGTCACTAACAACACCAAATACTTTTAAGGACTCAATTTCCATAAATTGACCAATACCGTGATATTCATGAACTACATAATCACCCGGGGTAAGTTGTTCATGACTACGAATCACAGTTCCGGCTTTAAACCTGGCATTAAACCGCATCTCATTACGCGTAATATTAAATAGCTCTTTACTAGTAAATACAGCTGTTTTGCAGGAATTAATGACAAATCCGTGCGGAAAATAGTCATAGGTAATTAATATTCTTTTATCGCTACTTTTACCATCTAAATCAAAGTCTAATTGTAATTCTTTTAATAAATTTTTAACTTGCTCTAGTTGTGTGTTATTGTTAACTGAGAAATAAATAAGATAATTCTCATCATAATATTTTTGCACTACTAAATTAAAATCATCACGACTTCGAAGATCCGCTACCGGACTTATACGCAGTTCACCTTCATTGCCGTCTTCGCTAAATTCTCGTGTTACATATTTTGAATAGTGGTCTAAAGTGTTATAAGGTTGATAAAGTTGTGTCTTTGGTAACAAGTTAAATCGTCTTGCTTGGTCTCTAACATAATGCTCTGCGTGATTAGAAATAATCTCATATGTAGCAAGTAATTGTGGTTCATTAGCGAATACAACTTTTGGATTATCAATATAAGAGAGCAAACTATTTTGAAACAAGGAATAAAGTAATAGATATTTATTTAAAGCGTTATTATCACCTTCTAAATAACTACTAATACTTGCATTCAAGTTAGTAGCAAACATTTCTTCTTCCGCGCTAGTCATATCTTTTTTCTGTACATTGAAAAATTCTTGCAAGCACTTAAGAAATTCTTTTTGTTCATTGGGCAATAATAAGTTTTCACTTGCGGGAAGCATAGTTACTTTATCACGAGTTTTAATTGATACTTGTGTGCTTACATTAAAGTCACGGATTGATTCAATCTCATCATCGAAGAATTCAATACGCGTCGGAAAGTCTTCGTTTACTGTATATATATCGATAATATCACCGCGTTTTGCAAACTGCATCGTCTGTTCGACATTAGTGACATTTTTATATCCTAATTCCACCAATTTGGTGGTTAACGCTGACATTTTAACAGTATTTCCTACTTTTAGTTCGAAAAATTGTTTGGCAAAAGATGTTGGAGAAAGCGTTGGTTTAAGCAGCGCTGATAGGTTAGCAACATAAATATATTTTTTATCTTTTTCAAGTGATGAAAATAATGTGTAAATTCTTTGTGCTTCTAGTTCTTTAGTTGCGGTCAATACTTCCGTAAATAATAAATCGTCATTTGGGAAAAATAAAATATCGTCTTGACTAACAAATGTTTGTAAGGTTGAAATTATCTTTTGTGCATTATATAAATTGTTCGTTAAAACAACATAGTTTTCTCGCTTTTTCTTAAAAGCCTCGGCGACTAATAGCGTTGTCCCTATGATTTCGCTTGTGACAAAAACTCGCTCTTTTTCAAAGCGAGGGGGTGTATTTTTAGGAAACAATGTTTCAAAAAATTTAATCACTCGGTGGGGATTTTGGCTCCTTTCGGTTGTTTTTATTCATTACAGTATTGAAATCTTCATTTAACAAATCACGAACGGCAACGCTTGCTTTAGTGACGCCTTCCATAAAAATCTTTTTATCTTCATCAGTGAGTTTTTGTAAAACATGATCCACTCCGTCGTGTTCTGGTTTACCAATGCCAATACGAATCCGTTTAATATTTGTGGTTCCTAAGAGTTCAATAATATTTTGCATTCCTTTGTGTCCGCCAGATGACCCGTCTTCCTTTAAACGGATTTGTCCTGGAGAAATATCCATATCATCATAAATTACATAAAGTTCATCAACTTCAATTTTAAAGAAGTTCATTAGTGACACTACTGATTGTCCAGAAAGATTCATATATGTTTGTGGTTTTAATAAATATATTTTTTCAGCGTTGTAAGTAAAACTCGTGAAAAGCCCTTTGAAATCACTTTTATCAATATCAACCTTAGCGATTTCGGCAAATTTATCAAGCGCTAAAAACCCAGCGTTGTGGCGTGTGTTTTCATATTTCTTTCCTGGATTACCTAAACCGACAAATAGTTTCATATTTTTACTGATAAATTATAACATTTATTGTGCTATTATTTATGATATGAATAGATTCTTAAAACGTTTTTTACAAGGTTTGCTCTTAGGATTTGCCTTAATTACCGCGATTGGCGGCGGGACTATGGCTGTTTTAATTGGGGTTTATGATGAGTTAATTAATGCTGTTTCTGATTTTAGGAAAGATCCAAAAAAGTCGCTTAGTTTACTCGGACCAATGGCGCTTGGCGGTATTGTAAGTATGGGCGCGCTTTTTTATCCAATCAAACTAGCGCTTGAACACTTTCCTTTTCTTTCAATTTCATTTTTTGCTGGTTTAACACTCGGCGGTTTACGAATATTTACTGGTACTATTAAAGGCAAAGTCACTTGGAAAAACTTACTTTTAACACTTGCGGGTTTCCTTTTTGTATTTGGCTTAGGAACCTTTACTTGGTTTACGACTTTACACGCTGATTTAGTAAATATTAATTTCTTACAAGTCATCTTGCTTTTCTTTGTGGCCTTTCTTTCAATTGGCGGTCATGTTTCTGCAGGTATATCAGGTACATTTATTCTCATTGCTTTTGGATATTATGAAGAATTAATTGATTTCTTAATTAGACTTGCTAAATTTGATTTTGTGAATATCGGTTTTGACTTAGCGGGACTCTTATCGTTTGGTATCGGTTCAATTTTAGGGTTAATTGTTATTGCTAAGACATATAAATATTTCTTTGAAAAAGACCGCGTTAAAACTTATTTCACGATCTTTGGTTTTATTATTGGCTCAATTGTTATTGCTTTCTTTAACGGTAAGGTACGGCCAGAGTACGCTAAAGTTACTGGTTTTGACCCCTTAATGTTTACTCTTTGTGTTGTTGCTGTTATTGTAGGCGCGGCGCTTTCTTACTTCCTTTTAGGTTTAGCAAATAAAAAAGAAAAACAACAAACAGTTGAAGAAGTTGCTATAAATAGTAATAATAAAGAAGATTAGAATATAAAAAAGGAGTACTTAACTATGGAATGGGAAATTACTTTTTTACGCTGGGTTGTAGAAAATACACAAACACCGTTTATTACCGCTATTTTTAAGTTTTTAACACTCTCTGGCGAACTTGCAGTTCTCTATTTTATAATTGCTTTTATTATGATTGGATTTAAAAAGACGAGAAAAGCAGGATTAATCATTGTTTTTGGTTTAATTCTTGTATCTGGTTTTAATCTTTGGATTTTTAAACCGATTGTTAATCGGCCGCGACCTTTTGATGTTCCTGAATTTTCTGCGGATGCTTTATGGTTAAACAACTATATGTATAACGTCTTTGCGCCACAAAGTAAGCTTAATGACTTTTTAGTGCCTGGTTCAAAAGCATTTATGTCTGGACATACGCTTTCATCTTTTATTTTTGGATTTACTATTTTATTCCATCATCGGAAATGGTCAGTGCCCGCTTTAATTTTAAGTGTAATAATGTCATACACCCGGATTTATTTTGGATTCCATTATCCTACTGATGTCTTTGCGGGTATCATAACAGCTCTTGCCACTGTCCTTCTTTTCACTTGGTTAGCAAATAAACACGAAACTTGGTTTATCAATCTTTGGCGTAAATTTATTAGTCTCTTCAAGAAAAAGTCTAAAGTAGACGATACTACCGCAATTGAAACTGAGCATCAAGAAGAAGCACAATGAGATTAGATCGTTTTCTAGCAAAAACTCTCGGTGAAACTAGAACCACTGTTAAAAAATACATTCGCACTAAAAAAGTGACTGTCAATGGTGAAGTTATTATTTCAGACGGTTTTCAAGTGGACACTATTAATGATGTCGTCGCTTTTGATGGTGAAGTTTTACAATATGAAGAATTTCAATATTATTTAATTAATAAGCCAGAAGGATATGTGTGTGCAAACGAAGATAATGTTAACCCTACAATTATTTCTTTTGCGCCAGAATTTATGATGTATAAATTACATACTGTTGGTCGTTTAGATAAGGATACGACAGGCGCCTTACTATTAACAAACAACGGTAAACTTACACACCAACTTATAAGTCCAAAAAAGAATGTTGAAAAGGTTTATCTTGCTACCACCGATTTACCTATTAAAGGTGAATTAGTCGCGCGTTTTGCGCGTGGAATTAAAATTGATGAAGATTTTACGACACTTCCTGCAACTTTAGAAATAGTGGAATCTAATGTAGGTAGAGTTACTGTTGTGGAAGGTAAATTTCATCAAATAAAACGGATGTTTCAAGCGTTTGGGTTAAATGTTGTAAAACTTCATCGCGAACAATTTGCAGGACTGCGTGTTGATGATTTAGAAATTGGTGAATATCGAAAATTAGAACATGACGAAATTAATTTATTAATCAAAGATTAATTCAATATCTATTTTGGTTCATCTTTGTTATAATTTTTGCAATGGTATAACTATGGCAAGACGAACAACAAGTAGAACTAAAAGTACCACAAAAACTCGACGCGACGATATTCTCGAAGCAGGAATACGACTTTTTGCTCGTGTCCCTTTTTCTGAATTAACAATTGCCGCTGTTGCGCGCGAAGCTAATTGTGGTCATAGTCTTGTTTATCATTATTTCACAAATATTAATCGCTTATATGATGAATGTGTCAATCATGTTGTTGCTCGTTATAAGCCTTTTATTGAACACTTTAAATCATTAACAATTCCCGCTGAACTAGCGCTCGCGGGTTCAATTGCTTTGATTGTAGAAATGTTAAAAAGGGAGAAACTAGCTCCTTATTGTTTAAGTCTGTTGCTATATACTTACAAACAAGCACCACGGAATAAAGCAATATTAACAGTGCGGGAAGATTGGTCAAAACTTTTTTTAAATTTCATTAGTGAAGGCCAAAAAAACGAGCGTATAATCAGTACATTAAGCGCTAATGAGATATTAAATGTTTTAAAATCAATATTACGCGGTTTAATTAGTGACCAAATTGTTTCTGGTCCGTCGCCCGCTAATATCTTAACAGCGTCTGAAATTTACTTACCAATTATGCAGGGGATAAACTAAATGTTTAGACTTTATAAATTAGTTAAACGTTATTGGTGGCAATTAGCGATTATTGTTGTCCTCGTCGCTACTCAGACATTGCTTCAACTTCAATTACCTGATTATATTTTAACAATTCAAGAGATTGTTAATAATATTGGTGAAACTGGGATAACTCGCGCTGAAATAAATGAAATGTTAAAACAAAGCGGTATTATGCTTTTAATTTCCCTTGGTATTTTTGCTTTAGCAGCAGGCCAAGGCTCATTAAACTCTAAATTTGTTGCTACCCTTGGTAAAGAAATTCGCGCGGAAGTGTTCAAAAAAGTTGAAAACTTTTCATTAAGTGATGTTAATGAATTTGGAACCGCTAGTCTTTTAACTAGGCTAATTAACGATTCACGCGCTGTGCAAGAATTTGCTTTTATGGTAAATCGTGTTTTTATTATGTCACCAATCTTTTTAATTATTGGTTCTGTTAAATTACTAACATTAGATCCAATGTATTTCTATGTCGTTATCGTTATTATTCCTTTGATTATAATTGTATTGATTATTACTTTTGCCGTAGCAAGCCCGCTTTTCACCCAAATTCAAGAACGAGTGGATTATGTGACGCTATTATTACGCGAAGGACTAACTGGTGTTCGTGTCATTCGTGCCTTTAATCAAGAAGAACGTGAAAACCGCTTCTTTGACGAAGGCAATCGTAAAATGACTGACATTATTATTAAAGTTAGTAATGTTATGCAAATTATAAGTCCGATTATTAATATCTTATTTAACTTAGTGTTTTTTGGAATATATCTTATTGGTTTTGTNNTCAAACAATAACAGCGATGATGTACGCTCAACATATTATGATGAGTTTCATGATGCTTAGCTTTACCTTTATTATGTTCCCGCGCGTTAAAGTTAGCGCAAAGCGAATTAACGCTGTGCTAAATGTTAAACCAAATATTGTTGATCCGGAGGCACCGCTTGATAAAGAATTAATTGATACTGGTATTGTTAAGTTTGAAAATGTAACTTTTACTTTCAGCGATCTTGAACACCCAACATTAAAGAATATTAATTTTACAGCAGAGCCAGGAACTACAACAGCAATTGTTGGTTCTACTGGTTCTGGCAAGAGTTCAATCATTAATTTATTACCACGATTTTTTGATGCTAGTGTTGGTAAAGTAACTTTTGACGGCTATGATGTGCGTGACTTTAAATTAAATGATTTACGCGACAAAATAGGCTTCGTTCCACAAACTGCAGTGTTATTTAAAGGTACAATTCGTGATAATTTACGCTTCGGTAATGAAAACGCTACTGATGAAGAAATGTGGGAAGCTTTACGCGTGGCGCAAGCTGCGGGTTTTGTTTCTAAACTCGAACTTGGACTTGATGCACCAGTTGCACAAGGTGGCAAAAATTTCAGTGGTGGTCAAAGACAACGCCTAGCGATAGCGCGTGCACTTGTTAGAAAACCTAAAATTTATGTGTTTGATGATTCTTTTAGTGCACTAGACTTTAAGACTGATATTAGACTAAGAAGCGCATTAAAAGATTACGCAAAAGACGCAACTATTTTTGTTGTAGCACAGCGTGTTAATTCTATTCTTGATGCCCATCAAATCTTAGTCCTTGATAATGGCGAGGTTGCTGGTATTGGCAAACATGCTGACTTACTTAATTCGTGTAAGGTATATCAAGAAATCGTTACATCACAACTAGATCCTGAAGAAATTAAAAAGTCGCGTGATATGTTTAAAGACTTTACAACTGAAGGGGGTAAAGCATAATGGCACGCCACGGACGCGGACGCAAAATGGAAAAAGCGCGCAATTCAAAATTAGCTTGGCGTGGTCTTTTGCGCGAATTTAAACCTTATCGTTGGCGGATAATAATTATTGCTGTGCTTCTTACTATCGCAAATGTAGCTAATGCGCTTATCCCGCTATTATTGGGTAATATTCTGGGTGCTTTCTCGCCTGAAAATGTTCGTTATGGTCGTTATTTTTTAGATGTTACTAATCTAGCGTTAGGGTTAGATTGGACAAAGGTCTTCATTGATTTTGGATTAATGATTGGTGTTATTGTTGCCGCTGCATTACTTGGTACTATCGCACAACTGATTGCTATCAAAATTTCTGGAGCGTACGCTTATAATCTTCGTAATAAAATACGCGCGAAAATTGATCGTTTACCACTTTCTTATTTTGATAAACATCCGCATGGTGAATTACTTTCAATTGGCACAAATGATGTTGATGCTATTGCCCAAACATTAAATAACACGCTTATCACTGTTGTTTCATCAATCACTCTTTTTGTTGCAATTTTAATTGGCATGTTACTTGTAAATTGGCGGCTTGCCTTAGTAGCACTTGGCATGCTTCCGTTTGTAGTAATTATTACGCTTGTTATTACGAAAAATTCACAAAATCAGTTTATTACTTTCCAAAAGAAAACAGGTGAATTAGAAGGGGTAGTGGAAGAAAACTTTTCCGGACTCCAAGTCATTCAACTATTTAATCAACAAGATAAACAACTAGAAACTTTTACAAATCTTAATGATTCTATGGCTAAATCTAATTTCTGGTCACAATGGCTGAGTTCATTTATTTTCCCATCAATTCGCTTTATTAATAATCTTGGCTTCGTTGGTGTTTTACTTGTAGCGGGTGTTACAAATGATGTTATTAGTCTCGCGCCATTTATTATTTTCTTAAATAACTTTATGCAACCATTCCTTAACTTAGGGCAAATATCTGCAAATATTCAAACAACACTTGCTGGTGCAGAAAGAGTGTTTAATTTACTTAATGCCGCTGAACAAGAAAAAGATCCAGAGGATGCATTAACTACAAACGATCATGTTGTGGGGGAATTCTGCTTCAAAGATGTTGATTTTAGTTATAACCCTGATGTTGAACTTATTAAAAATATGAATTTACATGTTAAACCAGGGGATACAATCGCTATTGTTGGTCCAACTGGCGCGGGCAAAACAACACTAGTTAATTTAATTATGCGATTCTATGAAATAAATGGTGGTTCAATTACATTAGATGGTACTGATATTCGTAATTATTCACGAAGTGCATTACGCCGTAGTGTTGGGATGGTTTTACAAGATACTTGGCTCTTCAAAGGTTCGATTAAAAATAATATTCGTTATGGTAATCGTGACGCTACTGACGAAGAAGTTATCGAAGCTGCTAAAGCAGCGCGCGCTCACCACTTTATAACTACTTTTCCGGGTGAATACGAGTTTATACTTAATGAAGATGGCACTAATATTTCGCAAGGGCAACGCCAGTTAATTACGATTGCTCGTGCAATTATTTCTAAACCTAAAATCCTTATTCTTGATGAAGCTACTAGTAGTGTTGATACGCGTACGGAATACGCGATTCAAAGTGTTATGAATGAAATTATGAAAGACCGCACTACATTTATTATTGCCCACCGCTTAAGCACCATTAAAAATGCTAAGAAGATTTTGGTAATGAATAAAGGTAACATTATTGAAACGGGAACTCACGAGGAACTTTTAGCAACAAACGGATTTTACGCTGGTCTTTATAATGCACAATTCCTTGGTATTGATGACAGCCAAGAAACTGTGGATTAATCAATTATTTACAGCAAAAAAGGGTTAATTTGTCGATTAACCCTTTTATTTTTTCTTCTAGAAGTATTTTAATTTCTTATATATGCCTTTTAATTTTGGATAAAGTTTAGCGTATACATCTTTAAATAATTTATTATACTGTTTAACATTTTTAGGATTTGGTATAAATGTTTTTTCAATGTGGACCATCGCTTTTGTGGCTGTTTCAAGTGAATCAAACACACCTAAATAATAGAAAGTAACAAGCGCTGTACCAATTGTTGCGGTTTCATAAGTTTGTGTCCGACTAACTGGGACACCAAATATATCAGCGGTAATTTGACATATCGCATCACTTTGCGAACCGCCTCCTGATACTCTTATTTCTTTTATTTTTTTATGTTGTCTTTTTTCAATACCGAGTAACCCTTCTTTTAAACCAAAAGCAATCCCTTCAATAATCGCCCGATAAACATGAATGCGTGTGTGATAATCACTAAATCCAACAATCGCACCACGAGCTTCCGGGCGTTTAAGTCCTGGACCCCAATATGGTTGTAAGACGAGTCCTTGTGAGCCTGGTGGTATTTCAAGCATTTTATTATTTAACACTTCTTCAGTGGCCATTGTTTCAATTTTGGCTTCAAGTGTTTCATGCTTACCAAATTGTTTAATAAACCAGCCAATCATCCAGTAGCCACGATATATTTGCACTTCCATTTGATAAAGACCATCAATTGGTGCGCTATAGGCTGGTAAAAATAATTCGGGTTCAATGTATTTTTTATTCGGAACAGATATTGAACTTGCAGTGCCATAGGAAATTGAAGCAATATCTTTGCGGTACGCACCTGTTCCAAATGCTTCGCTTCCTTTATCAGTTCCCGCTGCAATGATTTTTAATCCTTGCGGAAGTCCTGTTGCTTTACTTGCGGCTTCGCTTATAACACCCATTACCGTTCCTTGTTTTACAATTTTCGCTAATTTAGTGCGCGGAACACGATAAATATTTTTTAATGCATTATCACCATACCATTTCCCTTTTTTAAAATGGATTGGGAAGTGACCTGTTTGATTAGCGACGCTATCAATAAGTTCACCAATTAATTTATAGTTAATATAAGTAGAGAAATTAACATAATACGCTGTTTTTTCCCAAACATCTTTTTCATTTTCTTGCACCCATATCGCTGGTGTGCGTTTCATATTTAAAGTGACCGTTTCACTCATCCCAACAATAGCGAAAATTAAGCGTCTTAAAAATGGTGGTTTCTTATGGAGCGCTGCTTGACGTTGATCAAGCCACAACACCATTGGTCTAGTTGGTTCATAGTTTTTATCAAGAAATACTGGGCTATCACGGAAAGTCGTGACACTCATCGCTAGTACTTTCTGTAAAAGGTCATCATGCTTTTCTTTTAATTTATATGTGGCGTTACATAATTCATACCAATAGTAGTTTGGATTTTGCTCAGCAAAACTAGGCTCACTACTAAAATAAGCCTCGTTATATTTATTTTTAATGATCGCTTTGATTTCTCCAAATTGGTTTACAATCGAGACTCTTAGAGATTGGGTACCAAAGTCGACTGCTAGTACAAGTTTTTCTTTCTTTTCCATATTCGATTTTTCCTTTAGCATTACTATTTTAGCAAATTATTACTATTATAGTGTTTTCTCTTCAATTTTCGCTGTTTTTGAGTGATTTATTGTAATAAACCTTAATATCTATGATATTATAATTAGCGATGGTATGTTAAATACTGCTTATTAAAAGGAGGAAAAATATGGCAGAAAAAAGATATGTCTTTGCGTTCAAGTGTAAAGAAGGCGAAAAATTAGGCCGGAATTACTTGGGCGGTAAAGGTGCTAACCTTGCTGAAATGACACGCATTGGCGTTCCTATTCCACAAGGGTTCACCGTCACAACTGAAGCTTGCAACCTTTATTACAATGAAGGTAAAAAATTACCACAATTTGTGATTGATCAAATTTACAATGCAGTTACAGAATTAGAAAAAGAAACTGGTAAAACATTTGGTGGTAAGAAAAATCCACTACTCGTAAGTGTTCGTTCTGGTGCTCGTGTATCAATGCCTGGGATGATGGACACTGTTTTAAACTTAGGACTCAATGATGAAGTTGCCGAAGTTTTAGCAAATGAAACTGGTAACGCAGCATTTGCGTTTGACAGCTATCGTCGTTTTATTTTAATGTATTTCAACGTTGTTAAAGGCCAACCACGTGACGAAATGGAAAAAATGCTTGAAGACATGAAAGTTAAAGCTGGTGTTAAGCTTGATAGTGAATTAAAGGCTGAACATTTAAGAGAATTAGTTAAACAATTTAAAGCTCATTATAAAAAAGTTCTTGGTGAAGAATTCCCAAGTGACGCTCGTGTCCAATTAATTGAAGCTGTTACCGCAGTCTTCCGTAGCTGGGATAACGAAAGAGCAAATATCTATCGTAGAATGAACCACATTCCTTACGAATGGGGTACTGCTGTAAACGTGCAATCAATGGTTTATGGTAACAAGGGTGATACAAGTGGAACTGGTGTTGCCTTTACACGTTCACCAGCCACTGGTGACAATCACATTTTCGCGGAATACTTACCAAATGCACAAGGTGAAGACGTTGTTGCTGGTATTCGTACACCGCTACCAATTAGTTGGTTAGAAGAAAACATGCCTGCCGTCTACAAACAATTTGTAGAAACTTTAGATTTATTAGAAAAACACTATCGCGATATGCAAGATATCGAATTTACTGTTGAAGATGGTAAATTATACTTCTTACAAACACGCAGTGGTAAAAGAACCGCCGCTGCTGCACTTAAAATCGCGTGTGACTTAATTGATGAAGGCTTAATTACTGAAGAAGAAGCCGTCTTACGTGTTGATCCAAAAGCACTTGACAGTTTACTTCACAAAGGCTTTGATCAAGCAGTTTTAAAAACAAAGAAAGTTATCGCTACTGGTTTACCAGCTTCTCCAGGCGCTGCCACCGGCCGTTTAAGCTTTGATGCCGCTGATGCTGCTGCCCGTAAAGAAAAAGGCGAAACTGTCCTCTTAGTTCGTAGTGAAACTTCACCAGAAGACATTGCTGGTATGGTTTCCGCTGCTGGTATTCTCACCTCACGCGGTGGTATGACTAGTCACGCTGCTGTTGTTGCGCGCGGAATGGGTACAACATGTATCGTTGGTGCGCACGATGTCATCATTGATGAAGTCGGCCACACAATGAAAGTTGGTGACAAAGTTTACACTACTAAAGATGTAATTAGTATTGATGGTACTACAGGGAACATCTATGAAGGTGAAATCCCACTAGTCGAACCACAACTTACTGGTTACTTTGGTCGTTTCATGGAATTAGCCGACAAATATCGTCGTCTTGAAGTCCGTGTTAACGCTGATACACCACTTGACGCCACCCATGGTCGCGACTTTGGTGCAACTGGTATCGGCTTATGCCGTACCGAACATATGTTCTTTGATGTTGATCGTGTATTCTTTATGCGTAAAATGATTCTTTCCGCTACAAAAGAAGAACGTGAAGCAGCCTTAGCGCAAATCCTTCCATACCAAGAAAATGACTTCTATGAAATCTTCAAGGTGATGAAGGGGTTACCAGTCACTGTTCGTTTACTTGACCCACCGTTACACGAATTCTTACCAACCGAAGAAGCACAAATCGTTGCTTTAGCCAAAGAACTTAAAGTTGATGTCACTGTTCTTCGCGAACGGATTGAATCGCTTTCAGAATTTAACCCAATGATGGGTCACCGTGGAGTGCGTTTAGCTGTTTCTTACCCAGAAATCGCTGTGATGCAAACAACTGCTATTATTAGTGCCGCCTTACGTGCACAAAAAGACACTGGTGCCGCTATCCACCCAGAAATCATGATTCCACTAGTGCTAGACGTTAAAGAATATAAATACGTTGAAGAATATGTACGTAAAACCGCTGATGCATTAATTAAGAAGAGTGGGCAAAAACTTCATTACCTCGTTGGTACAATGATTGAAATCCCACGAGCAACCTTACTTGCCGACCAAATTGCTAAAGAAGCCGAATTCTTCAGCTTTGGAACAAACGACTTAACGCAAATGACATTTGGCTTTAGCCGTGATGATGCTGCGAAGTTTATTCCTGACTATACTGAAGCACGAATCTTCGAACAAGACCCATTCCAAACCTTAGACACTGAAGGCGTTGGCCAATTAGTGCGCTTAGGTGTTGAACGCGGTCGTAAGGGCAACCCTGATGTTCACTTAGGAATCTGTGGTGAGCATGGTGGTGATCCAAACTCTGTCGAATTCTTTGATAGCGTTGGCTTAGACTATGTCAGCTGTTCACCATATCGTGTGCCAATTGCTCGCTTAGCCGCAGCCCAAGCTGCAATCAAACATAAAAAAGCTAAGTAATAATTACTATTAAGATAGCTTTAACCTCGTTCTTCGGAGCGAGGTTTTTTATTATTTAAAAAGACGCTCAATACAAGCGTCTTTCGTTAATTTCTCAGCAATTTCTATTTCTTTTTTTGTTTTTCACGAATTATTTTCGCATAGCCTTCTTTATTTTCTTGGCGTGAACGCGCGATAGCAAGTGTGTCTTTTGGTACATCTTTATTAATGATCGATGCAGCGGCAAGATAAGAGCCTTCCCCAATTTGAAGGGGTGCTACTAGGGTCGTGTTTGTGCCAATAAAGACATTTTCACCCACTTTTGTTTTTGATTTATTTACGCCATCATAATTTGCAGTAATTGCTCCTGCACCAACATTAGTGTGTGCGCCTAATTCAGCATCTCCCATATACGCTAAGTGGCCAGCTTTAACGCCTTCGTGGAATGTTGTATTTTTAAGTTCGACAAAGTTCCCAATATGTGAGCCGTCTTTTACCAAAGCTTTTTGTCGCATTCTCGCAAACGGACCAATCGTGACATTGTTACAAATTTCTGAGTCTACTAAGTAACTATAAATAATAGAATTATAATCGCCTATCTTCATATTCTTTAAATATGTGTTTGGTCCAATTTCATTTGCAACACCAATCGTGCTATTGCCTAATATCGTAGTGTTAGGACTAATAATTGTATCTTGGCCAATTGTGACGTCTGGTCCTATATATGTGTTATTTGGATCTTCAAGTGTAACGCCGTTTAGCATATGTGCTTTATTAATGCGTTTTTTAAGGAGTTCCGCAGCTTCGGCAAGTTGCGCTCTATCATTTGTGCCAAGCATTTCATCAGGATCACTTAACACAAAGGCACCAACTTTATACCCTCTTTCTTTAAATAAACCGATAATATCTGTTAAATATAATTCGCCTTGTTTATTGTTTGGTTTTAAGTTTTTAAGTTCTTGGAATAACTTTTGGTTATTAACGACATACATCCCAGCATTAACTTCACTAATGTCGCCTTCGTTACCTGTTAAGTCTTTTTGTTCAACAATGCGAGTTACTTCACCGTTTGGTGCGCGTAAAACTCTACCATAACCAAAAGGATTATCTGGCTTAGCGGTTAATATTGTTAAATCGTTTTTCTCTTTGGTGTGAAGATTAAGTAGTCCGCTGATGGAGTGTTCAGTAATAAGTGGTACGTCTCCACTTAAAATTAAAGTGTCACCCTTTTCCTTTTCAAGTAGCGGTGCTGTTTGAATGATTGCGTGTCCTGTACCTTTTTGTTCATGTTGCCAAGCAATTTCAGCTTTCCCTTCCACGAGTTTAGAAGTGTGTTCACCACCAAAACCGACAATCACAACAGTTCTTCCTGTTACATGCGGCTTTGCGGCATCTAACACCCAATTAATAAGTGGCTTGCCTAATATTTCAAAACCTACTTTCGATATTTCTTGATTTAATGATTTCATGCGGGTGCCTTTACCCGCTGCTAGAATAATGGCATTTCTTTTCATAAAATTCTCCTATCTGATGACTTTTGTCATTACTGTTTGATAATTTTGTTTGCGATATTTATCACTAATAAAACGTAATAAGTGTCGATTATCACTTAGTGCAAAAATCGTAGTACCTGTTCCCGCTATACCATAAGCTTCAACATTTAATTGTTTTAGATCATTAAGCACTGTCCGTAATGCTGGTGTATGTTTAATAATCGTTTCACTAAAGTCATTAAAAAGCACAGAACCTAACTCACGCAAAGAACCACTTTCTGCAAGTTCAACAACTTTTTCAAGCGGTTTTTGTAGTGATTCACCATAATCCAAAAAGTCTTTAACAACATTTTCTTTTTCATAAATGTCTGGGTGGATAATTAATAACACCTGTGGATTATGTTTAAATTTTATAGGTGTTACTTCTTGTTTGTTTAAATTGTACACTGCGGGTTTATTTACTAAAAAATAAGGGACATCTTTTCCAATTTTGACTGCAAGATTATAATATTGCTCTGGTGTTGGTTTTAGTTTAGCAAGGTGTGCAACAGCTTTCACGACAGCGGTCGCATCACTTGCCCCGCTCCCTAAACCGTGTCCTGTTGGAATATTTTTATGGATTTTAACAGAGAAGTTTTGCTTATAACCAAATTGTTCCCGCATTTTTAGTAACGCTTCATCAATAATCCGTTTTTCTTTAACATGAAGCGCCTTATTAGTGTAATGAACAATATCCATAAAGGCAGTGTTGAAGACATCAATTGTAATTGTGTCACTAAATTCAATAGGTAAAACAAGGCTTTTAATCTCTAAAGCGTTAGTCAATGGATTAAGCGTTGTTTCTACACTTATGGACAAGCGTGCATTCGCAGTTACTATCATATTTATATGATATCAAAATTACATTGTTTTTAGGGCGTTTTCAGTGCTTATAATAAACTAACAGTATAAATCCCTGTGTGTATCTCATAAGAAAACACTCCTTTCCTATTGTCTAGGATTTGGGGTGCATCTCAAAATTATCTTTTTTCTTTTGTTAACAATGTAGATAAGTATTTGTCCTGATACCCTAAGCGTAGACACTTTAATAATGAAAGACCAGGAATTTGACTTCCTGGTCTGTCCACCTTGGATTTAATAGTTTTAGGGTGTTAATTTGGTTTTCCACCTTTTTCCACCTTAGATTTAATAGATCCAAATAATTTAAAAATATAATGGCCTTTTAGCTAAATATGAGATGTTCAAGTTCGCATAATCAGTATCATAATTATAATAGTCTAGTTCCATGGTTTCATTTGACATCAGGTTAATATATTTATCTTCTGTTTTTATCGCGGGTATATAACCCCCTATTTTTCCGTTGTTTGCTTTTAAAAAATATTATTTATTGTTAGAAGTGTCACAATTTTGATATGGATTAAACTGACTATTTTCATTATTATTTTCGGTGTGTACACCAAAACTATTATTTGTGTCACGCAAATATATGGTTCTTTTAACACTTATTATACTAGTGCGGTAAACCTTTAAAATCATAAAATCTTGGGGTTCAAATTCTACAAGTACAAAGCTAAATTTATTATATTCATCATAAAGAGGAAGTGCTCGTAAATTTGTATAATCCATTTCTCGCTCTTCTATTTTTTGATTCACTCTTTTTTCAACTTCCTTTAAATGTTTTTCGGGGGAATGAAAAACCTTGTATGGTTCTTTGGCTCCCCATGGTGTAGGATAAAGCGCAAACAAAAGAGCGAACATAATTAAAGTAAATGGTAATATTAACCAAAACAATTTCTTTTTATTTTTCATTGTCGTTTCCTCCCTTTTTATTAACAACAGTAATTGTATATTTCTTCATTATTTTTTGGAATATCAAGTGTACCACTATTAAATGCATCTAAATCAGCGTCACTTATAACATAGACACCGTTCGATAATAAATAACTTCCGTTACTAAAATATTCAACAATGTAGTTGAAAATTTGCAGTATTTTTTCATGTTATATTCCTTAGATTTGATATTTACATATTCAATATATCATAAATTATAAATTGCTGAAATTTCCAATTTTCCCTCATGTTTGAGTTTTTTGTTGATTGTCATTTTAACCCTTTTAATTATCGTAATGTTTCAAATAATGTTAATAAATCGTTAGGAGATAGTGCTTCTGCTCGAACGTTTTCGTTAATTCTATGTTTCTTTAAAGCGGTTAATATATCTTCTTTGTCGTATATGTTTTTCAAATTGTTGTATAGTGTTTTGCGCCGATTTAGAAAAGCGTTATTTAAAAACGAATAAAATTCACGCACAGGAATATCGGTTTTATATCGTGTAAAACAAAATACCGCTGAATCAACATGTGGCACTGGATAAAACTTATCAGCGGTTACCACTAGTTTTTGTTCAACATCACCAAGCAAACTAAGTAAAACCCGCAGCGGACTATATGCTTTTGTTCCGCTTTTTGCTAACAACCTTTCTTTAACATCAATTTGTGTCATAAATACAAACTTTTTAAGGTTTTCTGCTTCTAATAACACCTTTTCTATTATTTTTGTGGTGATGTAATAAGGAATATTACTAATAACAGCCTTTGTTTCACGTGGAACACTATATTCTAAGAAATCTTTCTCAATGATGTTAAGGTGTGGATACTTTGCTCTTAATACTCGCACAAAACCTTTATCAATTTCAATTGCAGTAAAATTTACGGTCTTTAAAAGCAGCTCTTTTGTTAGTGCACCTAGTCCAGGTCCAACTTCAATTACATCAATGTAATTAGGTTCAAGAAAGCTGACAATCTTACGCGCTACATTTTCATCCACTAAAAAGTTTTGTCCCTTTCTTTTTTGTGGCGACAAGTTTTCCTTTGCTAACAATGTTATGATTTCTTCTTTATTCACTTAGTGCTTCCTTTAATTCTTTATAACTTATATTTAATGGTTGTATTTGCGTTAACATATTTTTAAGTGACGCTACTAATAAACTATATTTAGTCGCTAACTTTATTTTTTAAATTGTGAATTTGGCCCAGATAACCCTAAATCTAGTAATTTTATAAGTGTAACATCGGAAGAAGTAGTAAATGTTTCTTGCTTATAAGGTTTAATTAATTCCGCTAGAAGCGGTAGCGGAATATGTTCTATTCCAACTTTTCCTTTCTTTACTGCTTTTTTCTTTATTACTTTTATTACTTTAGCGTTAGGTATTTCTTGTAAAAGTTTGTCTGCAATCTTTTGCCCTGGTCCGTCTGGATCTGTTAAGATTATAACCTCATGAATTTTCGCTAATTCTTGTAAATGCTTTGTTGTTTCACGTGGAACATTTAGCCCGTCTGTCCTTACTATGTAAGGGATGTCTAACTTTTTTAGTCTTTCTTCGTCGCGCTTTCCTTCCGCAACAAAGATACAATTTAACAATGTTTTGCTACTCATAATTTAAATAATGTTTTAGCGTTCTTTGTTGTAAACTCTGCAACTTTCTCGACAGAAACATTACGAATCGTTGCTATGGTCTTAGCAATAAGTGGGATATTTGCACTTTCATTTAATTTGCCGCGATATGGATGCGGGGTTAAGTAAGGCGCATCTGTTTCAAGTAGAAGTCTTTCTTCGCTTACAACCTTTGCCACTTCCTTTGGCTCACGCGCATTTAAAAAAGTTACTGGTCCCGCTAGACTTATATACATCCCCAAATCTATAAAACGCAACGCCATTTCCTTTGAACCACTGTAAGAATGCATTATTCCTTGATACCTTGGGATATTACTCTTTAACACTTCATATGTATCACTTGTAGCGTCGCGCATATGAATAAGCACTGGTTTTTTATATTTATTTGCAAGCTCAATTTGCGCTATAAAGAATTCGTGTTCAATTGCTCTTTCTTTTTCGTCTTTTATCCAGTGGTAATCTAATCCTATTTCCCCTACTGCTATAACTTTGGGATGGGTAAGAAGTTTTTCAAGTTCTTTTAAATCACTTTTCGGTGTTTTAACAGCGTCAACTGGGTGAATACCTGCGGCAGCGTATACATTATTAAACCTTTCAGCGATTTTAATTGCTTTTTTACTAGATTTTACATCCCATGCGACAATTAAAAGATAATTAACGCCCACTGCTTTAGCACGCTCAACATACCCTTCAATATCGTTTTCGTATCTTTTATCGTTTAAATGACAGTGTGTATCAAAAAACATCTTTATTTACCTACACAGAAACGCGAAAAGATTTCTTTACTTAAATCATTATCAACGTTTTCTCCTAATATTTCTTTGATTGTAAAGAAAGCTTGTTGTAAAGACACGCTAACAAGGTCAATAGCGACTTCATCAAGCGCCTCTTGTTTAGCGATTTCAAGTTCGCCATAAGCTTTGCGCAACAACGCTAGTTGACGCGCATTATTTAAACTTGGTCGTAAATAACTATCTTCATCAACTCCTACAACTTTAGCAATTGCTTTTTCTAAGGCACCAATATCATTAGTGAGCGCTGAAATGTAAAGTCGATTAGGATCTTTCTTACTTACTAAGTCTCCCTTGTTATAAACGGTAATTACTTTCTTACCTTTAATTAAACCAGTAAATTCGTCTTTTTTACTTACATTTTCTGCGTCTTTTACATATATTACTAAATCAGCGTCTGCAATTGATTTCTTTGTTTTTTCAATACCGATACTTTCAATTGCATCTGTGCTTTCTCTAATTCCCGCGGTATCGAGAAGAAGAAGGCGAAGTCCGTGCAAATTAATTTCACCTTCCACAACATCACGCGTTGTACCAGCAATATCAGTAACAATTGCTTTATCCTCTTTAAGTAATGCATTTAATAATGACGACTTCCCAACATTAGGAGCACCAACAATAGCGACTTTAATTCCTTCTTTGATTATTTGACCTTGTCGTCCTTGATCAATCAATTTCTTAATCTCCGCATTTATATAATCAACTTCACTAATAACAAGTGCGTAGCTTGCTTCTTCAATGTCGCGATACTCAGGATAATCAATGTTAACTTCGATTAAACTCATCACGTCCGCGATTCTTTCTCTTATCGGATAAACGATTTTACTCGTTTCACCGACTAGCGATAATAGTGAAAGTTTCTTTGCTTCTTTTGTCGTCGCGGTAATCATATCGTTAACAGCTTCGGCCTGCACTAAATCGAGCTTGCCGTTTAAATATGCGCGATTAGTAAACTCTCCGCGCCCCGCAAGGCGTGCGCCGTTTTTAATCATTAATTCAATTATCTCGTTAGCGATAAGCATGCTGCCGTGACAACTAATCTCGACAACGTCTTCACCAGTAAAAGAATTCGGCCCTTTAAAACAAAAAGCAATAACTTCGTCAACAAGTTCTTCGTCATCAAAAAGTTTGCCGTACACCATCGTGCTTTTTTCTAGTTTAGTTAAATCTTTCGTAAAACTTTTGGTAACAATATTAAAAGCCTCAGGTCCTGAGAGACGGATGATGGCAAGGGCGCCCATCATTGGTGGAGTAGCAAGAGCAACAATCGTATCTAACATAGTTAAATTTTATCATATCCTATTATCTAATAAGAAAAAACCACCTTAGCGGTGGTGTTTATCTTGTTTTATTCGTCTTGAGGTTCTTTTGGTGCCTTTTCTTTTTTCTCTGGCTTTTTATAACGAATGATGACTTGTCTTTCTTTGCCTGCACCAATTGATTCAGTGGTAACATTGCGATATTCACTTAATGCATTATGAATCGCGCGCCTTTCGTCGCTTGGCATTGGATCAAGTGTTGCGTCTTGCTTAGAACGTGCGACGTCACCCGCAACTTTACGTGCTAAGCCAGTAACTCTACGGTAACGGTCATTTTTATAATTATTAATATCTAATAATACTCGAATGCGTTTTTTAAATTTAACGGTCATCGCGACTTGGACAATTTCGTTTAACGCGAGTAATGTTTTACCACCCTTACCAATAAGAATTGAATTGTGGTTTGTGCTCATTTCAATTTTAATGACTTCGCCATCTAAACTCGTGGTGAATTCAGGAGTAAAACCTAATGACTCCACGACTAACCGTAAATAATTTTCAGCGTATTCAATGTAATCAGTTGTTTCGTATACACTGATTTTGATTGAACTTTTGAAAAGTCCTTTCTTTTCTTCAAGTACTTCATACACTAAGTCTTTTGTTTGAATACCAATATCTTCACTTGCGAGCGCTAAGACTTCATCAAGGTTTTTTGCTTCAAATATCCGCATTATTGTTTCCTTCCTTTCATCACATTATGAACAACTACAGTTTGAACAATTGAGATAATTGCCCCTACAAACCAATACACACCCATCGCTGCAGGAAGAGTAAACGACATAAAGACAATCATAATAAACATAATATTCATCATCATTTTTGATTGCCGTTGTTGTTTGTCCGCAGCTGAATTAGCGTTTGTTTTACCAATTTCTTTTGTTTTGCTCTTGTTAAGCCATGTTGATAATTTTGTGCTAACAAATTGTGCAGCGGTCATTAATATAAATAACACCCACGCTGTCCACCAGCCACCCTTAAACCAACCATTAATCATTGATTGACCAAGTTGAGCACTTAAGTTAAGCCCTAAAACACTATCACTTGCTAAACTAGCAGAACCAGTCATTGCGCCCCATACCCCAATAAAGATTGGGAACTGAATGAACATTACAAGTAGTGATCCAAGTGGGTTGATTCCGTGTTTCTTATATAACGCCATTTGTGCTTGCGCTAAAGCTTGTCTTTCATATTGATTAGTGTCAGAGTTTGGATACTTTTGTTGAATCTTTGCAAGCTCTGGTTGTAAGGCTTGCATCTTTTGTGCACCCACCGTTTGTTTAAGTGTCATAAGGACAAGTAGTCCCCGCACAATAATTGTTGTAACTAAGATGGCCCAAATTTGTCCCCATCCACCAGCGCCAAATGATTTTGTTAAAAATTCAAGTAGTGCTGCAACAGGATAAACAATTAAGCCTTCAATGAACCCTTTCTTCCATGCACCTTTCCATGTCTTGGCTTCGACTGGAATTTTACTATCTTCTGGTCCATATTCGCCGTCATAAAGCGCAATACAAGCACGATTTGCCTTAATTTTGTTATAAATTTGTGTTTTATAAAAATTAGCAAAGTCGCGGTCGGGAACATTTTCATAACCAATTTCTGCACCAATTTCTTTGTTCCAAATTGTCCAGTTAACCCACAGTTCATTACCATCAGCAGTCACTACTGTTGCGCCTTTGGTACCTAAAAACTTTAAGTAACCATTTTGTTTTAAGGCCGCAGCGTTAAGTGCAGCGCCTTCTAAGTTTTCACTATTATCAAAATTTAGAATTGCATAATCTAAAACTTTTTGATCTAACTTTTCATAATACTCTAGGCTAGGAGTAGCGTAGCCTTGACTTTGAGCATCTAAAATAATCTTATGTAAAACTTTGTTGTGTACTTTTGTTTCAGTACCTTCAACGACTTCTGTAACTAACCCTGAATCTTGAGCATAAAGCATATAGCCCACGTCTTTCGCGGAACAGAAGCTCGCGGTACATGAAGAAAGCACGAAAAGTCCGGCGACAATTGCGCCTAGTTTTATAATCCGTTTTTTATTCTTTTTCATGTTAATCTCCGTTACTGTCGAATATTTTCGCAATTGCATCTACTAAATCACCGAAGGATGAATCATTAATTTCCTTTTTCGCCACAATGATAAAGTCACCAGTATGTGTTTTAACATACGGTCTAACAACTGCTCTTATTTGTCTTTTTATTTTATTGCGGGTGACGGCGTTACCAATTTTCTTGCTAACAGCGACACCTACACGTAAAGTTTCGAGTTCGTTAGGAGCAAAGTAACCATAGCAAAGCGGGGTTTTTGTGAGCTTTCCATTTTTTATAATGTTTTGGAATTGCTCGTTTTTTAAAATCCGATGCTCCCGTTTCACAACTCTCCTCAAAAGTAGTCAGCTTAGACCGTTAAAGATTCACGACCTTTAGCACGTCGATTACGAAGAACTCTGCGACCACCTGGAGTCGCCATTCTAGCGCGGAACCCGTGAAGACGAGCCCGTCTTAATTTACTTGGTTGATACGTACGTTTCATAATATTTCTCCTCATTCAATCCAACATAAAGTTGTTCGCGATTAATTTTAGTGGTTTACATAGTAAAAGTCAACCAATGACTATTAAACACGAATTAGTAGATGCTTCTTTCAACAACGAATAATAACAGGATATCGTTAAATCTGGCGGTCTTTTTGGCTTTTTTTCATCATTTTTTATTAATTAATTGAAAAATATCCACTTTTATGTGGAAAACACATACGATTATGTTTAATTAATCAAAAAAACCGATTATATGAAACAAAAACATTGTGGACAATTTTAAAACACTGTGTATAACTCTTGCGCAAGTCCACATTATCAACATGGAAAAGGTTTTCCACAATGTTATCCACACCATTATTTTGTGGATTTGGTGGATAACTACATATAATCGCGCTTTTATAAGTAACAAATTGTGGACAAAAAAATCTTATTCCCTTATCTCTTTATTTTTATCCCAATTATGTTAAATTATTGCTAAAGATTGCGGAGGCAAATAGTTTATGAACATGTCAATTTCAGAAATCACCCAAATTTGGGATCGTACGCTTATCAAGCTCCAAGAAAAAATTCAAGATCGAAGAGTTTATGGAGCCTTCTTCCCTGACACTTATATTCATTCAATTAACAACGGAATCATTACAGTTATCGCTAATTCTAGCTTAGCTAAGTCAATGTTAAACACGAATTATCGCGATGTTATAGAAGAAACTGTTGGTGAAATTACGCAATCTAATTATCAAATAAGCTTTATTGAAAAAAGCGAAATCCCGCGTGTTAGTGAAATTATTAGCGAAAAGAAAGAGACATTTTTTAAAAACGCGAAAGTTAATTCTAATCTTACTTTTGATAATTTTGTTGTCGGAAGCTCAAGCAACCTCGAAGCTTATCAAGCAGCGGTTGTTGTCGCTAATTCACCAGGTAAATTATATAACCCGCTTTTCCTTTATAGTGCCTCGGGTTTAGGAAAAACGCACCTTTTACATGCGATTGGTAATCATGTTAAGCAAAATTCCCCAAATCTTAAGGTTTTATACATTACCGCTGATGAGTTTACTGATGAATTTATTCGTTTTGTTCGTGATAATCCGGGCGGTTCGCTCAAAGACTTTTTCCGTACTGTTGATGTTTTATTAATGGATGATGTCCAATTTTTAGCGGATAAAAAGTCGACAAGTGAAACATTTTTCCATCTTTTTAACTTATTGGTCGGCTCTGGTAAACAAATTGTCTTAACTAGCGACCGTCACCCAAGCGAACTTAAAGGTATTGAAGAGCGTTTAGTGACACGCTTTAACTCTGGTTTACAAATTAGTATCTCCGCTCCTGACTTAGAAACAAGAAAAGATATTTTACGAATGAAAATATCCTTAAATAATTTAGATATTGAAGATTTTGATGAAGAAGTTATTACTTTCTTTGCCGAAAACTTTACAAATAATGTGCGTGAACTCGAAGGTGCGCTCAATCGTTTACTATTTTATGTAGTAAGCATCGCCCCAACAAAACACGTTACGATGGAAGTAGCACTCAATAGTGTGCAGTCTTTAATCAATGTTAAAGACGCTGTCACGAAATTAAGTGAAACAAAAATTATTAATGTTGTCGCTGACTACTATAACCTTACTCCAGCGCTTATTATTGGTCGTAATCGCACAAGCCAAGTTGCGCTTGCTCGCCATATCGGAATGTACTTAACTCGCGAGATTTTAGACCTTCCGTTCGCGCGCATCGGCAAAGCGTTTGGGGGAAAAGATCATAGTACTGTGATTAACGCTATTACAAAAGTGGAAAAACAGTTGAAAGAAGATCCTGCTTTAATTCAAGCTATAAACGAAATAAAAGAGCGTTTACAATAGATTTATATAATAAAGTATTTGCTTCTGTGCTAAAATTAAAAAGAGTCAATAAGCTTTTTTGTGGAGTTATCCACAGTCTCCACAGCCCTTATTATTATCATTAAATATGAAAGGAATTAAATATTATTATGAAGTTTAAGATCAATCGAGAACAATTTCTAAAAGGTTTATCGATAGCCTCTAGACCAACTCAAGCAAAGTCTCCTATTCCCATTTTAGGAAACATTTTATTGTCATTAGATGAAACTGGATTAACATTACTTGGTTCAAGCAACGAACTAGCGATCCGCACGCATATTCCAATGCGAGTTAATGATCTCGAAGTCATTCGGATGTTCTTACCAGGTGAAACACTTATTTCCAGTAAAACACTTAATGAATCAATAAGAAAAATGGAAGGGAACGAAATTGATGTCGAGATTATTGACCGTACCATCGCACAAATTAGTGACGGTCGCACAGAATATCGACTCGGCGCGATTGATTCTAAAGACTATCCAGATATTGATTTAAGTCAAGATGGCACCGTATTTGAAATTGGCGCTAAAGATTTTATTAAACTCGTTGATCAAACTTCATTTGCCGCTAGTGTGAGAGAACAAAGGCCAATCTTAACCGCATTAAATTTAAATGCAGTTAATGGTACTTTAACGGCAGTTGCAACAGACAGTGCAAGACTAGCAAACAAAGTTGTGACATTAAAAGACAATGTTTCGTTTGTCGCTAATGTTCCAGCAAGAATTATGAACGAAGTCGCTAAGCTTCTTGAAACAATGGTTGGCATTGAAACAATCGAAGTTAGTGCGTCCGCCAATAAAATTAATTTCATGTTTGATGATACACTCGTTGTCTCGCGGCTTGTCGCTGGTGAATATCCACCAACTCGTAGCATTATCCCAAAAACACACGCTAGTTTCCTAGAAGCTAACGCTAATGAACTCTTAAAAGCGATGGACCGTGTTTCAATTCTTTACGCAGCGGAAAAAGATAATATCGTTAAACTGTCATTAAGTCCAGAAAGTGTTGTTGTCTCTGCGCGTTCAACATTCAGCGCGGAAAGTGCACGCGAAGAAGTAGCGCTTTGTAAGTATGTCGGTGAACCACTTGAAATTTCATTTAACTATACATTAGTAAGCTCTGCAATTAAAGCAACGGGTGCTGAAGATGTCACCATCGGGTTTAACGGCGGTCACAAACCATTTAGCATCAGAGTAGCGACAGATGACTCGCTTGTGTTAATTGTTACACCAGTTCGGACATAATTAAAATAGAGCAACTTAGAGCGAAAATTAATAAAAAACGGGCAAATCTTCACGATTCAAGCAAAAGTCGTTCTAAGGACACAAAAAGTAGTAAATTTAAGGGAATATTTATATTCCCTTTTCTTTTTTGTGGTATAATACGTTCATAGCGACGAGGAGAGCGTATAAGTGGAAACAAAACCATATATAACTTTACAGCAAGCACTAAAGAAATATAATCTCGTTTCAACAGGCGGAGAAGCGAAGTTTGTAATTCAAAACGGCGAAGTAAAAGTTGACGGAATCCTTGAAACTAGACGGGGTCGTAAGCTTTATGGCGGAGAGACAATTACTTACGCAGCACAAAAGGTAGTAGTGAAAGATGTTGATTAGCGATCTTGAACTATTAAACTATCGCAACTACCCAAAGCTTAATGTCATCTTCACCAGTGGACTAAACGTCATCGTTGGTGATAACGGTGTCGGTAAGACAAATGTTGTAGAAGCGATTCATCTCTTTGCGTTCGCTAAAAGCTTTCGAACAAACGATACAAAAGCACTAATAAAGCACGATACCGCAAAAGCGATTGTAAGCGGAACAATTCATATACCAAGTCGGACAGATATAAGTATTGAGTTAACAAACCGCAGCAAAAGGATACTAATAAATGGGAAAGTGCTCCCGAAGGTGTCGCAATTAAGTAAGTATGTTCGGACGACAACCTTCGAACCAGAAGATGTACTCTTCTTCGACGCAAGTCCCGCTAAAAGACGAAAGTTCTTAGACGCAAACTTAAGTAGCGCTGATGAAGTTTATCTTGCGACATTAGTGCGTTATGAAAAGTTGCTTAAAGAAAGAAACGTGCTCCTAAAAACGGATGATAACGATGAAGCACTCGACTTAATCGATAAACTATTCATCGAACTAGCAAAAACGATTGTAGAAAAACGCACAAGGTTCATCCGTGAGTTAAACAAAGTAGTTAATGAAGTACTCTTGAAGTTAAGTGATGAACACCTAAGCGTAAGGCTAACATATGAATCTTCGCTTGGTAGTGTCCAAAACATTGAGAGAAACGGATTAAAACGACTAGCAGAAGTTAGAGCAAAAGAAAACATTCTCGAAAGTACAACACTAGGACCGCATCGTGACGACTTAATAGCAACAATTAATGGTCACGGTGTAAAAGAACACGCATCACAAGGCCAAAAAAGATTAATTGTTATCGCCTTAGCCCTAGCGCCTTACTTCTTAGAGAAGGACTTACACAAAAAACCGATTATTATTCTTGATGATGTCTTAAGTGAATTAGATAAGCGTCATCAAGAACGATTAATAGAGTTATTACTCACATGCACTCAAGCATTTATTACCGCAACACATTATGACAATCACGCTCATGCAATTTATGAAGTTACAAGTGACCGAGAACTAAGGAGGATTACCTAATGAGTGAAGAGAAAAAACATAAAATAGTAGATGAAGAACTAGAGCAAGCTAAACAAGAAATGCGCGCTCGTGAAAGTTACACTGCTGAAGACATTCAAGTATTAGAAGGGTTGCAAGCTGTACGACAAAGACCCGGGATGTACATTGGGACAACAGGACTTCCTGGACTCCACCATTTAGTGTGGGAAATCGTTGATAACGCTGTTGACGAAGCACTAGCAGGCTTTTGTACCACAATTGATGTCTCAATTAACAAAGACGGTTCGGTAACAGTAGCGGATAACGGCCGCGGAATGCCGGTTGGTATTGTCTCACAAACTGGAAAAACAGCTGTAGAAACAATCTTTACTGTATTACACTCTGGCGGTAAATTCGGGAAAGGCGCTTACCAAGTAGCAGGTGGTCTCCACGGTGTTGGTGCGGCAGTCGTTAATGCCCTTAGTGAAAGAGTTGAAGTTAATGTCTATAAAGACGGAGATGAATACTACTTAGCGTTTAATAACGATGGTCACACTGAAGGCGAATTAAAAAAGGTTGGTCCCACAAACAAACGCGGTACAAGAGTAACATTTAAACCTGATCCACTTATCTTTGTCGAATCAGTGGAATTTGATTACAAAACAATCAGCACGCGACTAAGACAAATGGCTTATTTAAATCGCGGGATTAGAATAAATGTTGAAGATCGCCGTGGCGAAGAGCTTAAACGCGAAGAATTTTATTACGAAGGCGGTATTGCAGAATACGTCCAACACATTAATAAAAATAGAACACCGATTACTCAAGATGTTATTTTTGTTGAGGGCAAAGGTGATGTCGAAATTAACGGACAAAAAAGCCACATCTTAGTGGAAGTAGCGATTCAGTACACGACTGAATATAAAGAAACGATTTTCTCGTTCGCTAATAACATTCAAACTGGGGACGGCGGAACACATGAACAAGGTTTCCGTCTTGCGGTCGGCCGTGTATTTAACAATTATGCGAAAGAAGCAAAAATTCATAAAAATGAAGACGACCGTTTTACTTATGAAGACGTCGTTGAAGGAATGACGGCGATTATTTCCGTTAAACACCCAAACCCACAATTTGAAGGACAAACAAAAGGAAAGCTCGGTAACACTGATACTCGGGCTGTTGTCAGTCAAGTGTTAGGGGAAAAACTCGAAGAGTACTTGCTTGAAAATCCAAATGAAGCGAAACTTATTTTAGAGAAGATTTCACTTTCATCTAAAGCGCGCCGCGCTGCAACATTAGCGCGTGAAGGTGTGCGTCGTAAAGACGGGATTGAATTTACAACCTTGCCAGGAAAACTAGCAGATTGTAGTAGTCGTAATCCTGAAGAAAGCGAACTATTTATCGTTGAAGGTAATAGTGCGGGCGGTAGTGCTAAAAACGGTCGCAACCGTCATACACAAGCGATCTTGCCGTTACGCGGAAAAATCTTAAATGTGCAAAAAGCGCAAGAAACAAGAATCTATGAAAACGCTGAAATTGGGAACATGATTCAAGCAATTGGTGCAGGAATTGCCGAAGAATTCGACATAACTAAAGCACGGTATCATAAAATTATTATTATGACAGACGCGGACGTTGATGGTAGTCATATTCGCGTATTACTATTAACATTCTTTAATCGTTTTATGCGTCCACTTATTCAAAATGGTTATGTATACATTGCCCAACCACCGCTTTATAAAGTAGATTATCGCGGTAAACAATATTATTGTTATAACGACGAACAATTAGAAAAGCTTAAAGTTGATTTAGATCTCCGTCCAGGTTATCCTTTCCAACGCTATAAAGGGTTAGGGGAAATGGACGCACATCAATTATGGGAAACAACAATGGATCCCGCAAACAGAAAACTTTTAAGAGTACACATTGAAGACGCAATCGAAGCTGATCAAGTGTTTGAAGATTTAATGGGAGAAAAGGTTGAACCACGCAAAGAGTTTATTAATGAAAACGCCCTCTTTGTGAAAAACCTTGACGTATAAGGAGGACATCATGGTAGAAGACAATATCAAAGATATGCTCGAAGAAGAAGAGAAGCATGAATTAGAAGGCATTGACACCGGTATACACCCGGTTGATGTCGTAGATGAAGTTCGTAAATCATTTTTAGATTATGCAATGTCGGTAATTGTTAGTCGCGCTATTCCAGATGTTAGAGACGGGTTCAAACCAGTACATCGTCGGATAGTTTACGGGATGTATGAATCAGGAATGACGCCAGACAAACCGTTTAAGAAAAGCGCACGGATTGTTGGGGATGTCATGGGTAAATATCACCCTCATGGTGACCAAGCAATTTATTCAACATTAGTCAGGATGGCGCAACCATTTAGTTTACGTTATCCGCTTGTGGACGGACACGGTAACTTCGGTAGTATTGATGGTGACGAAGCAGCAGCGATGCGTTATACCGAAGCACGGATGGAAAAACTTGCAACGGAAATGGTGCGTGATATTAATTTAAACACTGTTGATTTTGGTGGTAACTATGATGGTAGTGAAAAAGAACCAGAAGTATTACCATCACGCTTCCCAAACTTAATTGTTAATGGTAGTGACGGGATTGCTGTTGGGATGGCAACATATATGGTGCCGCACAATTTAAGTGAAACAATTGATGCGATTAACCTAGTAGCGAAAAATCCTGATGTTACACCACGCGAAATTTTTGAAAACGGAATGCTTGGTCCAGACTTCCCAACTGGTGCGAGCATTTTAGGTCGCAAAGGGATTTTAGATTATTTTGAAACTGGTGAAGGCAGTATCATTGTTCGCGCTAAGACGCACTTTGAAACAAAAGGTGATCGTACATGGATCGTCATTGATGAAATGCCTTATAAATTAAATAAAGCAACAACAATTGAAGCAATTGCCCTTTTAGTGCGTAATAAAGAAATTGACGGCATTACTGATATTCGTGACGAATCAAACAAAGAAGGAATTCGTGTGGTTATCGAATTACGTCGTGATGTCGTACCAGAAGTCGTGTTAAACAATTTATTAAAACAAACACGTTTACAAACTTCATATAAAATAACGAATTTATGTTTAGTTAATAAAGCTCCGCGTATTTTAAACATGAAGGAATTAATTGTTGAATATTTAAACTTCCAAGTGGAAATTATTCGTCGTCGTACAGAACATCAACTTTCGCAAGCAGAAGCGCGCGACCACATTGTGGAAGGATTACTAAAAGCCACTGATAACATTGATGAAATTGTATCAATTATTAAAAATAGTGAATCTGGTGAAGAAGCGAGTCAAAAGCTTATGGAACGCTTCCTCTTTAGCGAAATCCAAACACGCGAAGTTTTAGGAATGACACTCCGTCGCTTAACTGGTTTAGAAATTGACAAATTAAATAAAGAACGCGAACAACTACTTGCGAACATTGAACGCTATCGCTTAATTTTAAGTGCACGTGACCATATGGTTGATGTTGTCCTTGAAGAGTTAGAAGAAATAAAAGCTAAGTATGGCGATGAACGCCGTACTGAAATTAGTGATGACCTTGCTGATATTGATAACGAAGACTTAATTCCAGTTGAAGATATCGTTGTGATGCTCACAAACCAAGGCTATATTAAACGCGTTGATCCTGAAGAATTTAGAACGATTAAACGCGGTGGCGTTGGTGTAAAAGGAATGCGCACAAAAGAAGAAGAAATAATTGACATTATCTTACACACAAATACACACACTGATGTCTTATTCTTTACAAGCAAAGGGAAAGTATATCGTAAACGCGGTTATCAAATCCCGCAATATCGTCGTGAAGGGAAAGGCTTACCAGTCATTAATCTTTTAAATATTGAAAAAGAAGAAGCGGTACGTGCTATTGTGTCGACTGATACATATGGTGAAGACCATTACCTCTTATATGTAACCCGCAACGGTGTGACAAAACGTACAACTTTAGCGGAATTCTCACGCATTAATGTCAGTGGTAAAATCGCTATTGATTTACGCGAAGGCGATGAATTAATGGATGTCAAAATTACTGATGGTACGGCAATAATTGGTATCGGTTCAAGTAATGGTAAAATGGCAAGTTTCTATGAAACGGATGTGCGGGCAATGGGCAGAACTGCGGCCGGAGTCCGTGGTATTAAACTTGACGAAGGTGCTTATGTTGTCGGCGTTACAACAAGTTTAGAGGGTGCTTTAATCTTTGCGCTTACAACAAAAGGTTATGGTAAATTAACACCTGCTAACGATTACCGTTTAACAAAACGAGGTTCAAAAGGTGTAATTACCATTAAAGAAAGTGAACGTACTGGAACACTTGCGGGAATTAGAGCAATTAAGGGAGATGAAGACTTATTTGTTACGACCGCTAGCGGAATGGTTGTGCGCACCAACTTTAAAGAAATTAGCACAACAAGCCGAAATACAATGGGTGTGCGTGTCATTCGTTTACGCCCAGATGATGTTGTTTGTTCTTTCGCAGTTGTCGAAAAAGGGATTGCTTTTGACGAAGATGATCACGAAGGTGAAGGGACTCCTAGTCACGAAGAATAGTTATGAAAATATTAATCTCTTTTCCACATAAAATGATTGATGTCTTCTTTGAAGGAGCAATGCTTGAATATCAAATAAAAAAAGCATGTCAAAGAGATGATGTAACACTTGTTACTAAATTTAGTCCTGATATTGATATCGCTAATTTTATAAATTTGAATAGTCAATCTTCGAAAGTGATTAGGCAATCAATTGCCGCAAGTATACCCACGCTTTTATGGATGTTCTTCGCTAATAACGACACTTACGCTCGTGTGATTGAAACAAGAAAAGATGGAGAGTTATACATTCCTTTATCGCGTCTTGAATTAATTAATATGATGGACGGTATTGTTGTTCCAGCACAAGAAGCGCGTGTTATTTTACGAAAACTCGGTGTAAAAATTCCAATCTTTGTAATTTATGGAGCGGTTGATGTTCGACGGATTGATGAGTTAAAAACAAGCAAAACAGATGTATTTCGTCGCTATTTCCGTATAAACGATGATCAAAAATATGCCATAACAGTGACGAACATTAAAGCAAGTGAACATATTGACCAACTTAATGACTTAGCCGCTGCTGTACCAAACTATAATTTCTATGTTTTCATCAGCGGTGGCACATCATTTATTGATAGATTGCGGCTTAAAGCGATGGATAAATTAACTTCACCGAACTTAATTGTGACTAAGCTTGTACCAGAAGATGTTTATCGGATGGGTGTTATTGGTGCAAGTTACTTCATTGATTTAGGTTACGACAAGATCAATGTAATGACGCTTTTTGAGCCGATGTACTTAAAAGTACCACTTATTTTACGGAAAAATGTAATTTTTAAAGAAATTGTTGATAAGACAAAAGCTTACATTGTAAATGACTATAACGGAGCGGCTTACTTAATTAGAACAGAAGCAGAAACAGATAAAATTACGGAAAAAGCTTACGAATATACACAAAATTATAACGCCGCTTTATTTACAGAAGCGATTTATAACTTGTTTTATAAGATATATACTCGCTAATAAAGTAAAACTTGATAAAATAAATGTGTTCAGTGAAGAGACTAGTAATAATTCGCGGTTTAACAGTGACTCGCTGATAGTGGGAAGGCGAGAACTAAAGGTTATGAATTCCACCTCGGAGAACAAAGCTTAATCGCTTCGTTTGTCGCGTTAAGACAATAATGAGAATACAACTTTGTATCAAACTTAGGTGGCACCACGTTAAAGACGTCCTAATTAGGGCGTTTTATTTTGTTTAAGAAAGGAGTGCGTATTATGTTAGATATTAATTTAATTAGAAATGAAGCAGAAAAAGTTAAAAGTTTACTTTTTAAAAAAGGGTGGGATTTTGATCCTGAACCAATTTTAAGTCGTGATGAAAAACGGCGGAAACTTCGCGTTGAAGTTGAAGAAGCTAAAGCAAAACTCAACAAATTAAGCGCAAGTGTACCGGTTGTTAAAAAGGCTGGAGGCGACATTCAGGCCATTTTTGCCGAGGTAAAAGACCTGAAAGCGGAAAACGAAGCTAAGGAAAAAGAATTAAAGAAACTTGATGAAGAAGTTTTTAATTTACTAGCAGAATTACCAAATTTACCAGACGAAGACTTACTTGCGGGTGGAAAAGAAAATAATAAAGTTGTGTATACTTTTGGTAAAATGCCAAAGTTTACTTTTCCGATTAAAGATCATGTTGAACTTTGTGAAAGTTTAGGACTTATCGATTATAAAAGAGCTGCAAAAATTTCAGGAAGCGGCACGTGGATTTACACTAAAGCAGGAGCACTACTTGAATGGGGACTTTTAAACTTTTTTGTTAGTGAACACTTAAAAGCAGGGTACGACATGATTTTACCTCCGCACTTATTAAATTATGAAAGTGGCTTTACCGCTGGACAATTTCCTAAATTTAAAGAAGATGTGTTTTGGTTAGAAGGAACAGAACCGCGTAAATTCTTACTACCAACTTCGGAAACAGCACTCGTTAATTTTTATCGTGACGAAATATTAAAAGAAGATGAATTACCAAAGAAATACTTTGCCTACACTCCGTGTTATCGTAGCGAAGCAGGTAGTTATCGCACTGAAGAACGCGGGATGATTCGTGGTTATCAATTTAATAAAGTTGAAATATTCCAATACACTAAAGAGCAAGATTCATCAAAAGCTTTCGAAGAAATGGTCGCTCACGCAGCAGGTCTTGTCGAGAAGTTAGGCTTACACTTCCAAATTAGTAAACTTGCGGCAGGTGACTGTTCGCATTCAATGGCAAGAACTTATGATATTGAAGTATATATTCCGTCAATGGGTATTTATAAAGAAGTTAGCAGTGTAAGTAACGCTAGAGATTATCAAGCTAGGCGCGGTATGGCGCGTTATCGCGATAAAGAAACAAATGCGGTGAAATATTTACATACACTTAACGGTTCTGGACTAGCAACATCAAGATTAATACCAGCAATTGTTGAACAATTCCAACAAGCAGACGGCACTGTTTTAGTTCCTGAAGTTTTACAAGCGTTTGTGGGGACAAAAGTTTTACATCCTGACCGGTAGTTGCTATAATGAAGGTGCCATCGCGATGGTTATTCTTCGAACCAGGTCAGGACGGGAACGTAGCAGCCTTAAGATTACTTAATCATGTGCGGTGGTTTTTAATTTAAACTATGAATAAAGACGAAAAATATATGAAGCTAGCGCTTAAAGAAGCGCACAAAGCAGCGGCAATTGATGAAGTACCTGTTGGTGCAGTTATCGTGCTTAACGATAAAGTTATTGCCCGAGGTTTTAATAAACGCGAAATTAATAACGACCCGCTTGGTCACGCGGAAATGATTGCGATTCGCAAAGCGAGTAAAAAACTCAACAATTGGCGACTTGTCGACTGTGAACTCTATGTCACAGTTGAACCGTGCGCAATGTGTGCGGGCGCGATAATGTGGAGTCGCTTAAAACGAGTAGTGTACGGCACTGGTGATCCAAAAGGCGGCGCCATGGGTGAAGCGTTTAATCTTTTCGATGAGCGAATAGTTAACCATATACCGGAAATAAAAGGCGGGGTGCTCGCTAAAGAATGTAAAGAAGTGATTCAATCATTTTTCCGTAACAAACGAAAAATATAATATGTATATAAATAAATGTTTACATACGATAATTGAATAATCATAATGTGCGCTTTCTATTATTTGACACAGGAGTAGTTTTGAAGTATAGTTTAATTATGCAAAAAAGAATCCTTATTGTAATTTCCTTACTAATTAGTGTTGTTCTTAACGGCTGTACAAAACCACAAAAAGAACAAAGTGAACTAGAAAAATTCCTAATTAAATATAAAGAAGTGTATCCAGACGGATATAATTTTCAAACAGGATTTTATAGTATTACATCATTTACAAAATCGAAGGTTGATAGCTCTGATTATTTTGAAATTGAAACATATAACATTAAGGCTCAACTGCAATCAATACCGTACGGTGTATTATGGAATTTTGAAGCAAATATGATGCAGTTGAATCGTTCTTTAGTGTTGGGTGCAGGAAGAGAAGGCCCTATTGAAAATTTTGAAAACATATTATGGGACGGAGAATATTTGCATAAAACAATAAAATGCAACAATTATATACATAAAGAAACATGGACTGAAAAAACATATGGCACAGATCAAGTAGAGACATTACTAATAAATACTAAATTATATACAATAGAATATGTTATACGTATTCTTAAGACTAAGCTGTCTTATTATGAAAAATATGTTTTTGATAAATCAAATGTTGATTTTATAAACAATTCGTTGATTGTTTCTACATTTTTCAGTGAATTTGAAATATATAAAATTATACAAATTGATTTCGATGAAAATTTTGTAATTTCACGATATCAATTTTCATATATTGACTTAGGTAGAGTTCCTGATGAATTTAGACCAAGACAAATAACACAAACGCTGAAACCGATAGATGCAATTGAAGTTAACGCTCAATTAGAATATGAAGAAGAACTTATCGTGGAAAAAGATATATTTACGATTCAAATTTAGTTTTAGCAAAGGAGATT
>DBRT01000013.1 GCA_002306335.1 Caryophanales bacterium UBA1361 | reverse complement strand
TTCATTTAAAATGTCCTGTACTTTTCGGAGATATGAAGCATACACACTACCGCGATAATTTTTGGCTAGTTTTTTTGTTTTTTGGATGTCTAAATTCATCTCTTTAAATACTTCAATTATCAAATTCAGTGTTTTTTTGTAATCATAATCACTATAATTCATATTTTTTACCAACTCTAAAAATTCAGCGTACAAATAGTTATTTTTATCAATATTAAACTTGGAAGACGAAACAATGACTTTCCCATCATATTCTTTTTTAGCTCTTGTATGTTCACTTACATTATTCGTTATGATTTCATAATATCCTGATACTTGTGAAGTTAATTTATATTTATACGCTAAAAAGGCACCAGTTCTTATTCCGTTATAATTCTTTAAATATTTTAAATTTACGACACTGCTTACTGATGGTTTAAGTTCTTTAAAGCGTTCATTAGCAGAAGGAAAATAATAAATCCCATTCTCCACTTTCTTTACGACATTAAATTTATTCATGTTAGAGAGGAGCTGGTTAAAAGTATTTTGATTCTCAATTTTTAAAAAATCTTTAAGTTCATTTTTGTAAAATGGTTCTCTTACACCAAACTTTTCTTTCGCTCTTTCAAGATTCAAAATAACCATCCTCCATATCGCAATAGTTTTTATATTATAATTATAGCGTATAGTTAATTCATCTTCAATAATAAATACATAACCACTGCGTAAAACCACACATTTTTATATTACTAATTACCACTAACAAATAATTTTTGTGAGTCGACCTCTTATATTAATTGCTGTCTAAACCACTAGTTAATCAATATATGTTTGCCTTAAATATTTTATTTCGAAAATACCCCATTCCTATTTTCTAGGATTTGGGGTATGTATAATAAGCAATATTAATTTATTATTTAGTAAAATTCGTGGCTACAAGTTTATATAAAGTTCTGACACCCACTCCTGTTGCCCCATTCGCGTAATATCTTTTAGTTTTACCGTAAGCTGTCCCAGCAATATCTAAATGGACAAACGGAACATTTTCACTAAAGTGTTCAAGGAATATCCCAGCGGTAATCGTGCCTGCTCCACCAGGAACAGAGTTTTTAAGATCGGCAAATTCACCTTTTACTGCTTCTTTTAAGACGTCAGTAACAGGTAAGCGCCAACTAGGTTCGCCGACATGATTACCAGCATCAAATACTTTATTGTAAAATTCTTCATTATTAGTGGTCGCACCAATCATATCCGTACCAAGCGCTACAACACAAGCACCAGTTAATGTTGATAGTTCAATAATGTGCGTGGAATTTAATTTAGTGGCGGCGTAATAAATAGCGTCCGCAAGTGTAAGTCTTCCTTCAGCGTCAGTTGAACCGATTTCAACAGTGGAACCTTTCATCGTTGAAATAATGTCCCCATTTTTATATGCTTTACCATTAATTAAGTTTTCGGTTAAAGCTGTAACTGCGACAACATTTGCGTTTAAGTTATTATCGGCAATTGCTTTAATTGCGCCAATAACTGCCGCTGAACCCGCCATATCAGTAAACATTTCAAACATACTTTTACCCGGTTTAATATCGTAACCGCCTGAGTCATAAGTTAAGCCTTTACCAACAAAGGTAATATGTTTATCACTCGTTTTATTGCCAAAATATTTCATGACCACAAAACGCGGTTCTTTATCACTTCCGGCATTAACAGCAAGAAAAGCATGCATTCCTAATTTTTCAATTTCTTTTTTATCAAAGACTTCTACTTCAACAGCAGTGCCTTTAAATAATTCCACAATCTTAGTAGCATATGTTTCTGGATAGAGATCAATAGCGCGCGTATTTACTAAGTCACGCGCAACATTAACACCTCTAATTACTCCTTCTAATTCTTTAATTTTAGCTTTTAAACTTGTAGGAGCATTAAGCAAAGAAACTTCTACATTAAAGTCTTCTTTCTTAGTTGATTTATATTTATCAAAATTATAATTACTAAATAATAAGCCTTGCACTAAAGTCGAAATGAGTTTTGGATCAACTTCATTACAATCTAGATTAATCTTACTAATCTTTTCACTCACTAATTTTTGCGCTAGAGTATAGCCAGCAGTTCTTATTTTTTCATGGTCTTCCGCTAAGCCTTTTTCAAGTCCAAGGTAAATATTACCTTCACGATTTAAATTAACACTAACAAAAACTTCGCCCACTTTGGCATTAAATAGCTTTTGCTCAAGCATTAATTCAAGTTCTTTTGTTTTTGGTGTTTCGTCTAAAACTAACACTAAGTTTGTCGTAAATTTATTGTCATAAGTTATTTTAATCATTTTCTTTTCCTCCACTTCACAATGTAGCATATTTATCATTTGTCTTTGTTTAAAATGCGTCCGATTTAGTCATAACTGGGGTTAATTTCCTAAATGTTTTATTACAAAAAGGGAGTTCAATTCCCTTTTTGTCATTTTGCTGTTGTTAAAAAATATTTATATTTTTACTTATTTAAGCAATCTTTGTTTGATTACGCCCGTTTTGTTTTGCGTAGTACATGTTATCATCCGCTCGTGTGATTGCGCTTTTTATCGTATCGTCTTTAGTCACTAGTGTGCCACCAATTGAGATTGTGACTTGAATTGTTTTATCAACGTTAAGCTTATATCCAGAAGCCGCGACTAGTGTGCGTAATCTTTCCGCGATAGCGGCTAATTCTTCATTAGTGGTAACATCGACAATCGCAATAAATTCTTCGCCACCCCATCTACTTACCATATCTGTTTTCTTCACGTTTGAAGAAAGGGTATAGGCGACAATTTTAAAAATTTCGTCACCCACTAAGTGGCCATAAGTATCATTAACTTTTTTAAAGTTATCAATATCCATCATTAATATGCCAAATTTATTCCCAAATAAACGTGCTTCTTCTAAGCGTTTATTAATTTGGAAATCAAAGAAATTCCGATTAGCGACAAGTGTAAGCGGATCAGTACGGAGCTTGTCTCTTAATTCAATATTTTCGTTATAAATTTGTTTTTGGAAGCGTTCATCAGTAAAAACTTCAATCGCCGCGACAATCTTTTGTCTGTATCATATATAGGCAACGTTTTAACCATCACCGGGATACGATAGCCATCTTTATGTTTTAAAAAGACACGGGCTTCTCTTATTTTCCCGTCTTGCAGTGTCGCGTTAAGCGGACAGCCTTCAATACATAAAAGCGTGCCTTTTTCATCGACATGTTGCAAAATGTTTTGATAACAATAACTATTAACCATTTCTTCTTGTGAGTATCCAGTAATCCTTACACTGCCTTCATTCCAAAAAAGGATTTTACGGTCGCGATTAACAACATACACACCTTCATAGAGATAAGGTATTAGTTCATTGTTATATTGTATGTTATCCATTAGCCGCCCCCTTTGTATTAAAGATAATGTCTTTTTATTTGAACAATATTTATTGCATTATTCACGTTATTAAGTTTACTTAATTTTTTTTGTATTTACTATCAATTTACATATTGCCAATGAATATTTTTTTATATTTATACTTGATTATAATCATTACTGTAGTTAATTATTTTCATATTCGTAGTTGCAATTTGATACATACTATTTCAATAAGACACATTTGATTTAAGCTGCTATCGGCAATATTTCAATATTTTAATATGTTTTTTAAATTTATTTTGCCGATAATTTTGAACTAATACATTTTTTAATGCATTGTTAATATTAAGCAGTTATTGTTTTTTACACTTAGTTACGCTTTTTATTTTATGTCTTTTTTAGGCTATTAATTCATTTGTTGTCTTTGTGCCAGTGTTCTTATATATTTTTGGCACATAAGCAACAACAAATATTAAAATTAGTTACACTATATCTATGTCAGCAAAAATAAAAGCCCGCTTGTATGCGGACTTTATTCACTATTGGAGCCACTGTCAACAGTAATGGGATGAACTTTTTAAGCCCTAAAACCTTAACTGGTTAATTTGTACCGTATTTGAGTAAGTACGAGTAAACGGTGGTAACCGTGAGCAAACAATGGTAAATGTGCGACAGTCATTAACTGGTTAGTTTATGCCACGTTTGGGTAAATAAGAGTAAATTGGAGAAACTTTGAGAACCACTTTTAACTATTTTCAGTTAAATCTGACTCTACTATTGACCGTTAGTCACCATTCGATAATAGCCTATTTAGACTCAAACATTTAATAATCTTGCTGAGTTGCAAATGCAACCAGACTATGTGTTATTTGGTAGTTTTTCGCTACCAATTCAAGATTTCTTTGGAGCC
>DBRT01000038.1:5946-12481 GCA_002306335.1 Caryophanales bacterium UBA1361 | reverse complement strand
TGATACCTTAAATTTAGACACATCACACCCTATAGATATTTATTTTTATTTGCTAAACTATTGTTATGAATAAAAAAGTTCACAACAGAAAAAAGTCTATTATCCAAGTTTATGCAAGAGCAGTGTTTTCGGATTATTCAACATGGACTATTGTTGCAGCGGCAATTGGATCTCTTGTTGGAATGATTATTGCTTTTATTAAAGATAATGATTTTGCCCCACTTGCGGTTATAACATTAATATCATCAATTGTAATTCTTTTAATTAAGTCTATTTTAAATATTGTTACTAATGTTAGTGATACGAATGCATATTTCTATGTACAAGATGATGAAGAGTATAAAACTAAAGCAATTGAAAAAGTAAAAGATTCACTTCCTTCTAATTACAAAGTAATTGGTAATCATAACATTGGCCATATCTTTTATGATGAAGAAGTTAATAACTTTATAATGAATAATGATATTTCTTTAAATGTAAGTAAGGAGCGTTATACGCTACCAAAAGACTTACGTTCACTATTACCATTTGTGTTAAAACAAACTTTAAAAGGTAAGAAAGTGTTTACTGATGATAAAAAGGTGTGTTTGCAAACTGATATTGAAGTTGGTGTTAAATTTGTTAGTGTGAGACAAGCAACGTATTATGACGGTCAGGTCACTAGTGAACAGTCTTCAAAGCGGATTCGTTCGAGAAGAGATTTACGGTTTAAATTTAATGGTATCGATTTAATATATGACTTTGATATTAATAAGGTTAAGTCATTATCAAATAATAGTCTCGCTAATCGGATTGGGGGTTCAACACTAGCGATTACAAGTGATAATTACGCTGTTATATCAATTCAAGGCAATATCAATTTATTAAATGCGGGTAAATATGTAGTGACTGGTTCTGGGTCAATGGACTATAAAGATCTCAAAGGTTGTAAAACATTACAGCAATTTTTAATTAAGGGAATTGAAAGAGAATTGCATGAAGAAAGCTCAGCGGGATTTGCCATTAAAGAAACTAAGCTTATTGGATACGGCAGAATTATTGAAAGAGGCACTAAACCTGAATTTTTTGGAATAACTTATTTAACTTGCTCAAAAGATGAACTTAGACAACAATTTGATAATAAGAATAAAGAAAGAAAAATAGGGCTTGTTGATGATATTATCTTTGTACCTATTAATAGTTTGAAAGAGTTTATAGAGAAGAACAAAACTTTTATTTCTCTGCAATTATTAATTTATAAAGAACTTTTATAGTTATGGATATTTTTTCTTATCGCTAGCGACTTTATTATTTCGATATTCAATAAGCAATTTCACTAAGCTATCAAGGCGTGTTAAACTATCTATAGATAAGATAAATTTAATGTATTCTTTCTTATAAATATTATCAGTTTTTCTAGTGGAAAAAAGAATATATGTTTTTTCTTTTTTAAACACATTACCATGTGCAAGTGCATCCCTTAAACCACTGAAAAAACTGTCAATCAATGATGAACTATTATAATAAAATAAATAATGACGTTGATTACTATGGTCAAATGCGTTTTTCTTGGTTGCAGTTCCTTTTTCTTTATGTTCAAAAGAAGAAAACGGATAATAATTACCTTCAATATTGAGTACTTTTATAACTTCTTTTAAGAATATGTTTATTTTCTTGCTGCTATCAATTCCGTAATATTCCCTATCCTTTATATAATGGTCGTTATTTTTATTTTTAGGAGAATATAAAATAAGATACATAAAGGTTTTTGCGCTTATGTCCAAAAATTCATCCACGCTTTCAGGGGAAATGTTTGAAATTGAAAAATCTTCGAGTGAAGCACCCATATAGAGCGTTTTTGCATTTTTTGTAAAAGATTTAGTCATATTTTTGCTAGATAAAAAGAGATAGAAATTTTAAGATATCATTTATGCCAAACGTTAGCGTTAACATAATCAACATAGCCAACAATAATACTTAATACTTTTTCTGATACATTATCAGCTTGATAATCAAGTGGTGTTTTTATTACATTTGGATCTCTTGATTCTAATATCTTTAACCCTTGTAATATTCTTTCTTTATTAACACCAACCATCATAACTGCACTTTCTTCATAAGCTTCAGGCCTTTCATGAGCTTCTCTAAGATTTAACGCATTGAATTTAAGAATTGAAGATTCTTCACTTATTGTTCCTGAATCACTCAATACTGCTTTTGAATCTATTTGTAATTTATTGTAATCAATAAAACCCAAGGGTTTTAACGTTTGAACTAATGGATTAAATACAATACCTTTTTCATTTAATTTCTTTCTAGTGCGAGGATGAGTAGAAATAATGATGGGTAATTTATAAGTTTCCGCTATGGTGTTAAGTGTATCCACTAGTTTTAAGAGATTATCTGAATCAACATTTTCTTCTCTATGGGCAGAAACTAAGAAGTATTCACCTTTTTTAAGTCCTAATCTCTTAAGCACATCTGATTCATTAATTTCTTTAATTCGCGACTCTAGAACTTCGTTCATTGGACTTCTTGTTTTAATAATTCTGTCAGCAGGTATTCCTTCTCTAAGTAAATATTCACGAGCAATACTGCTATAAGGCATATTAATATCTGCGATATGATCAACAATCTTACGATTTGTTTCTTCTGGAACTCTTTGATCAAAACATCTGTTACCGGCTTCCATATGGAAAATAGGAATCTTTTTGCGTTTTGCTGCAATAGCGGCTAAACAACTATTAGTGTCACCAAGCACTAAGAAAGCATCAGGTTTTTCTTTATTAAGAACAGCATCCATTTTAATTAATATATTTCCAATTGTTTCAATAGCGGTACCCACCGCAGAATCTAAAAAGTAATCTGGTTTTCTTAAGTTAAAGTCTTTAAAGAAAACTTCGTTTAGTTCATAATCATAATTTTGACCAGTGTGCACTAAAACATGATTAATAGCTTCTGAAGATTCAAGTTTATTAATAACAGCGGATAATCTAATAATTTCAGGTCTAGTACCCACTACTGTCATTACTTTTAACTTTTTCATGCTTATACCTCCTCGTAAATAGTATCGGGGTTGTTTTTATCAAATGGTTCATTAGCCCACATAACTGTAACTAAATCAGTGTCACCAATATTTTCAATATTATGTGTATATCCAGGCGCGATATCTAATACTTGAAGTTTATCTCCACTTACATGATATTCAATTATTTCATCAGTGTTAACTTTTCTAAATCTAATGATAGCTTTACCACTTACTACTAAGAATTTTTCATTTTTAGTGTGATGCCAGTGATTACCTTTAGTAATACCTGGTTTAGCAACATTAACAGAGAATTGGCCTCTATCAATTGTTCTAATAAATTCAGTAAAGGAGCCTCTATTATCTACATTCATTTTTAAGTCATAAATGAATTTATCTTTTGGTAAGTAACTTAAATAATTTGAATATAATTTCTTCTCAAAGCCATCATCTAATTTAGGCACTGTTAAGTTTTGTCTACTTTCTTTAAATAAATAGAGCAGTTCTGCGATATATCCTAGTTTAACTTTATATACTGGTGTAACTTGTAAATATGTCGGCAAATTTGGGTTATTTTTATCAAGTAATGATAATAATGCATTAACAACATCATCAATATAAATGAGTTGCATATCAACATTAGGGTCATTAACTGTAATTGGTAAATCGTTAGCGATATTATATGAAAAAGTAGCAACTGCACTATTATAGTTTGGTCTAGCCCATTTGCCAAAAACATTTTCAAATCTAAAAATATATACTTTAGCACCTGTTTCTTTTTCATACTCCAGCATTAAATCTTCACCTGCTTTTTTGCTAATCCCGTAAGGGTTATCACGAACAGCTTGAATAGAAGAAGAAATCATAACTGGTGATTTATTTTTATGTTTCTTTAAATGATTAAGAAGAACTGAAGTAAAACCAAAATTACCCTCTAAAAATTCTTTTTCGTCTTTTGGTCTATTAACTCCAGCGAGATGATAAACAAAATCACATTCTTTTGTATATTTGTCTAATTCTTCGGGAGAGGAATCAATATCATAAGGAAATATTGTTAATTCTTTATTTTCTTTTAATCGTTCAATTAAGTTTTGACCGATAAACCCTTTAGCGCCAGTTACTAATATTTTCATTATTTGAATAAATCCAACTTTAATAATAATTTTTTCATACCTTCAACATCGAGTCTTTTCGTGTTGTGAGAATGATAGGCTTCTTTTTGCGAGAATTCTTTTAATCCTTTTTCAATAAACTTGTCATAGTTTAAATTGCGATTATCTGCAGGAATTCTAAAAAAGTTTGGTAAATCAATGGCTTTTACCATCTCTTCTTGAGTTACTAATACTTCGTAGAGTTTTTCACCATGGCGAGTACCAATCGATACTGGGTCTTGCTTAACACCTTTTAGTTCAAGTATTGCTTGCGCTAATGTGCCGATTGTGGCCGCTGGTGCTTTTTGTACAAATAAGTCACCTTGTTCACCATGTTCAAATGCATATAAAACTAGATCAACTGCATCATCAAGCGTCATCATAAAGCGAGTCATATCTGGATTAGTGATTGTTACTGGCTTACCCGCAGCTATTTGATCTAAGAAAAGAGGAATTACTGAACCGCGCGATGCCATAACATTGCCATATCTAGTTAAGCAAAGTACTGTGTCAGTTGGTTTTAGTTGACGAGAACGAGCCACGACATTCTTCTCCATAAGCGCTTTACTCATACCCATAGCGTTAATTGGATAAGCAGCTTTATCAGTGGATAAGAAAATTGCTTTTTTAACACCATTTTTTACACAAGCAGTAATAACATTGTTACTACCTAGTATATTTGTTTTAACTGCTTCTAGTGGATAAAATTCACATGACGGAACTTGTTTTAACGCTGCCGCGTGAAAGACATAATCTACACCAATAAATGCACCTTCAATTGAATTATAGTCACGAACATCACCAATATAAAATTTTAGCTTGTCATTGTTATATAGTTTTCTCATGTCTTCTTGTTTCTTTTCGTCACGCGAAAGAACACGGATTTCTTTAACATCTGAATTTAAAAATCTTTTTAAAACAGCATTTCCAAATGATCCTGTTCCACCAGTTATTAATAGTACTTTATCTTTAAACATATTTTCACCTTTTTCCTTCTTTTCAAATCTAACAACTTTTCTATGGGTAATTAATACAGAAAAATGTACTAATATCATTTTTATTATACCTAAAACTCCATAAAACTATCTTAAATAACTAAAAATAAAAGATAATTATCTTTAAAGGTTTAGAAACAAGCAAAATTACTTATAATATTGGTAGATTATTACCAAACATAAATAAGTGAGGCTTTTATTATGAAAAAAGTGTATATAGCAATTGGAGCAGACATTCTACACCCAGGCCACATTAATATAATTAATGAAGGAGCAAAATACGGGAGAGTGATAGTTGGCTTACTTTCTGATGAAGCAATAGCGTCATATAAAAGACTCCCTATTTATCCTTATGAAGCCCGTGAAGAAATTTTCGGCAACCTTAAAAATGTTTCTGAAACGGTTATGCAAAATTCTCTTGATTACACTGAAAACTTAAGAAAAATAAAACCTGATTATGTTGTTCATGGTGATGATTGGCGAGAAGGTGTTCAACAATTAGTGAGACAAAAAGTTATCGAAGTACTTGAAGAGTGGGGTGGTGAACTTATTGAAGTGCCTTATACTCACGGGATGAGTGCTACTGAAACACACGCTGAAATAACAAAAGATTTAAGAGCTCCAGAATATAGACGTGGTACGCTTAAGAGATTACTGCACTTAAAACCATTTATTTCAGTAATGGAAGCGTCAAACGGTCTTTCTGGTTTAATTGTTGAAAATACAAGTGTTATTGATAAAGAAACAGAATTACCGCGTTCATTTGATGCAATGTGGATTTCTTCACTTTGTGACTCAACATTTAAAGGAAAGCCCGACATCGAATTAGTGGATCTTACAAGTAGGTTAGTGACAATTAACGAAATTATGGAAGTTACCACTAAGCCAATAATTTTAGATGGTGATACAGGCGGTAAAGAAGAACACTTTGTATATAATGTTAGAACATTAGAACGACTAGGTGTTTCAGCAATTATTATTGAAGATAAAACAGGATTAAAGAAAAACTCTTTATTTGGCACTGAAGTGATACAAACTTTGGAAGATCCGATAATATTTGCGGAAAAAATTAGAGCAGGAAAACGCGCATTAACTACTCGTGATTTTTTAATTTTTGCACGCATTGAAAGCTTAATTGCTGGAAAAGATGTTAAAGATGCGATGATGCGCGCCATGATATATGTTGAAGCGGGAGCAGACGGTATTATGATACACTCTAAAGACAAAACCGGAGAAGATATCTTTGAATTTATACGCCAATTCCGCGAATTTAGTGAAGATATTCCAATTATTCTTGTTCCAACTTCATATAATCAATTTACCGAAAAAGAATTAGCGGAAAAAGGCGCTAATATTATTATTCACGCTAATCATTTACTTAGAGC
>DBRT01000038.1:0-5842 GCA_002306335.1 Caryophanales bacterium UBA1361 | reverse complement strand
TCTGAAAAGCATATTATTACCGCAAACGAGGGTAACGCCGTTGCTCTTGCATGCGGTCATTACTTAGCAACAGAAAACATTGCTATGGTTTATTTACAAAATAGTGGTTTAGGTAATATTGTTAATCCTCTCATTTCTTTAGCGGATGAAGATGTTTATAATATTCCTGTTCTTTTTATGGTTGGATGGCGCGGAGAACCAGGAACAAAAGATGAACCACAACACAAAAAACAAGGGAAGATAACGCTAAGTACTCTTGAAGTATTAGGAGTAAAAACATTTATTCTTGAAGATGAGTTTAAACCGATTATTGATGAAGCTGTTAGTTATATGAAGAAAACACTTAAACCAGCGGCCATTGTTGTTAAAAAAGGAACATTTAGTAAAGTTAAATTAGAACTTCCGCCTGATGCTTTTTCTATGTCACGTGAAGAAGCACTTGAAGCGATGATGAAGCATATTGATAACAAAAGCGTTATTGTTAGCACTACTGGTAAAACAAGTCGTGAAGTATTTGAAATTAGAGAAAAAAGTGGTGATACTCATGAACGAGACTTCTTAACAGTTGGTTCAATGGGACATACTGCATCAATCGCACTTGGTATTGCTTTATCAAGCAAAAAGCGTGTATTTTGTATAGATGGGGATGGCTCTATGTTGATGCATTTAGGCGGATTAGGCGTAGCGGCAATCAACGCGCCAAAGAATTTTAAATATATTGTTGTTAACAATGGAGCACATGAATCAGTAGGGGGGCAACCGACTATAGCGCTAGATATTAATACTAAGAAAGTATTAGAAGGACTAGGTTTTAGTAAAGTTTATGAAGTTAAAACTTTAGAAGAAATTGAAAGAGAGTTTCCAAAGTTTAAACGGAAAAATAAAGCTGCATTAGTAGTGTATGTTAATCAAGGAAGTCGTGATGATTTAGGGCGGCCCACAACTACCCCAGTTGAAAACAAAGACTTATTAATGAAGTTTTTAAGGAGAAGTCGTAAATAATATGAAAGCATTTATATTTAATAGTGGTGTTGGATCACGCTTGGGTGATTTAACAAAAGATAAACCAAAAGCTCTAGTGGAATTAAAAAGTGGTGAAACCATTTTAGGACGACAACTTCGTATTTTAAGAAGTCAAGGTATTAAAGAGATAGTTATTTCAACTGGTTACAAAGAAGAAATGATTAAAGAATATTGTTTAAAAGAGTTTCCAGAGTTACATTTTACTTTTGTATTTAACCCTGATTATGCTACTACTAATAGCATCTATTCAATGTATTTGGCGGAAAATAAATTCCAAGATGATTTTTTGATTATGCATGGTGATTTAGTGTTTGATGAAGGAATAGTGGAAAAACTATTGGAAGAAAAACATCGCGATTTAGTCTGTATAAATACTGAAATCCCAAAACCACCAAAAGACTTTAAGGGCAGAATTAAGAAAGAAAAACTTCAAAAAATTGCTGTAGACATCTTCGAAAAAGATGATTATGCATTGCAACCATTATATAAACTAAGTTTTGCCACAATTAGTCAATGGATGCTTCGTATTAAGGAAATGATTGGTAAGGGTATTGTTGATGTTTATGCAGAAAATGCTTTAAATGAAGCACTACTTGATTTAGATGTGCGATGCGTTGATTATAAGTATAATTTCGTGGAAGAAATTGATACTTTAGAAGATTACGAAAGAGTTAGTAATGATGTTAGGCTTTTTGAATTTTTGAATCAAAAAGTATATCACGGCGATTATTTGATTAAACTTATAGAAATAATAAAAAAACATAACTTTAAACGACCATTTCTCGTTTATAGCAGCGCTACTTTTAAAAACACTGAATTTTATAATTACATGAAAAATCTTGCTTTAACTCCATACAATAGTTATTCTTCAAACCCTAAATATGAAGAAATAATTCCGGGATTAGAATTATTTAAAAGAAATAAATGTGATGTAATTGTTGCGATTGGGGGTGGTTCTGCCATTGATGTTGCCAAAGCAATTAAGTTATTTTCAGGTCTTAATCCGAATATAAATTATTTAGAGCAAAAACTAGTTTATGTTAATACTCCACTTATTGCTATTCCTACAACAGCGGGAACTGGAAGTGAAACAACAAGGTATTCAGTTATTTATGCTGACGGGGAGAAATATTCACTAACACACGACTGTATTTTTCCAAATATTGCTGTTATTGACCCGACATTCTTACGCACTTTACCTAGATATCATCGATGTTCTTCACTGTTAGATGCATTATGTCAAGCAATTGAAAGTTTTTGGTCAAAAGGTTCTATAGAAAAAACAAGACTATTAAGTGCAAGGGCCATTCATTTATTTAGATATACTTATAAACATTATTTGGAAGGTCATCCTTTTGTGGACGATCGCATTATGAAAGTTTCATACTTAGCAGGCCAAGCAATTAATATTACTGCGACTACCGCTCCACATGCAATGAGCTATAAATTAACATCATTAACAGGTATTGCCCATGGTCATGCTGTTAGTGTTACATTACCGTATGTTTATAAATATATGTTAGAAATTGCTAAAAAAAGCGAAGACAAGGAACTTAAACAAACATTTGTGAATCTCGCTAAAATTTTTGAAACCTGTGAAACAAAACTTTTTGAAATTCTTATAAATATTTTTAATGAATTTGAATTAGAAAAACCAACAGTAACTGAAGAACAACTTATTGAATTAGTAAATGATGTAAATGAAGAAAGATTACAAAATAACCCTGTTTTGCTAGATAAAGAAGCAATTGAAGAAATTTATAGGAGTGCACTTATAGTTAAGAAATAAGACATGTGATGATTACATATGGTAAAATGTAAACACTATGTGTGCATGGTAATTAATTATGTATAGACCAATTAAAAGAACATTAGACTTCGTATTATCGCTACTTGCAATTATTATATTGAGCCCGCTTTTATTATTCATTGCTATCCTAGTGCGTTTAAAATTAGGTGGCCCTGTTCTCTTTAAACAAAAAAGAGTGGGTCGTTATAATACAATATTTACTTTATATAAATTTAGGTCAATGAAGAACGCTTATGATGAAAAAGGTGAATTGTTGCCAGACGAACAAAGATTAACAAAGTTTGGGATATTTTTAAGACGTACAAGTCTAGATGAATTACCACAACTTTTTAATATTTTGTTTGGAAAAATGACAATTATTGGTCCCCGTCCTAAAACTATTTTTGAAACGCTATTAATGAAAGATACGAAGTTTGTGTATCGTGCGGCAATTAAACCAGGACTTAGTAGTTGGTCTGTAATTCACGGCCGTAATAATATGCCTAACGATAAAGCATTGATGTACGACTTTGAACATGTTATTAAATTTTCAGCATGGTTAGATACTAAAATATTTTTTAAGACAATCGATCTAGTGTTACGGGGTTCAGGGATTAACACTGATGGGCACGCTACATTTTTACATTTAAGTGATTTTCTAATTGAAAAGAAGATTAAAACCCCTGAAGAAATTGAAAAAGTTAGACAAGAGGCGATTATTATTGAAAAAGAAAATATGAAGGTTGTACCGATGGGAATTATTAAAGAAGACTTCAAGGCTAAACGTCGCGAAATACAAAAAAATCGTAAATCATATACTCCTAACCAAGTGATAACTTGGGACTAGTGTTAGTAACACTTTTTATTTTATAAAAATAAAGAAGACCCTTAAAAATATAATATTCTTTTACTTTATAGTATAATGTCTATGAATCCAACTTTTTAGGAGGACTTTTATGCCGGATAAATTATTAAAAGATTACTTTGTAATATTAGTGCTTGATGATATTACTTCTTTAAAAGTAAGAACTTTAAAATTAACTGACAAAGATTTCAAAGTGCCTTATCGTAATTTTTATCCACATATTAACTTAGGAAGATTTTTACAAGCTGATAAACATACTGTGGTTAAAGCAATGAAGAAAGTATCTAAATTAATTAACCCTTTTGAATTAGATATTAATAATGTTGAAATGTTAACGGAATACTTAATGGTATTAACATTTGCGAAGAACGAAAAATTAGATTTTGTTCATCGTAAACTTCATGAACTAGTGCCCTATAAATCTGATGACTGGACGAATCCAGATTCAGGGAAGTATGTCCCACATATTTCTATTTATTATAATCCTGGTGAAGATGTCCGTGAAATGCATAAACATTACTTAAATATCTTTAAACCGTTTAAAGGCAAAGTAGTCGCTATTGAACTAAGTGAATACGACGGACAAAGTTTCCGCGTATCACACCGATACGAATTAAAAAAGAGATTATTTTAATGATTAGTGATGAAGTCATTAAAAAGATATTAAAGTTTAGAGACGACCGTGACTGGAAGCAATTTCATAATGGGAAAGATTTAGCGATATCTTTGAATCTTGAAGCAAGTGAACTTTTAGAACTTTTTCAATGGTCAGGAACAGACTTAACCGCAAGTGAAAAAGTTGAAGCAATGAAGGAAGAACTCGCAGATATATTAATGTATGCTATTCTTTTTGCGGATAGATACGATATTGATCTAAACGAAGCCTTAGAAAAGAAACTAGAGCAAAATAATATTAAATACCCTGTTAAAGACGCTAAGGGTAAAAAAGATAAATATACAGAACTTAAAAATGGAAAGAAATAAAACACTTTTTAAAATATTAGCAATATTACTCCTAATAGTGGGAATTATTTTAATTGTATTGGGTCTTATTAATATTGTGGAAGTAACAACATACAACAAAGTGTTATTACCAGGAGAGGAACCTAAAGCCACTAATCTTCTATATCCCTTATTAGCGACACCATGTATGTTTGGCGGAGTATTCTTATTTGTGTTAGGTTTTGGAAAGAGTAAAGAACATGTCTAAAGTGTATAAAAAGAAACAAACTAAATCTAAAATATATAGAGTTCCTAACAATACTGAACTTCTTACTTTTCTTTTAACAATTCCGGGTTATTCAAGAAATAATGTTAAGAGTTTACTATCGCGTAAACAAGTATTAGTAAATGATGTACCAGTAAGTCAATTTAATTTTAATATCTATAAGGGTGATGAAATTAAAATAACTCCTTATATGAATAAAAAAATGACCGCCACTAAAGGTAGTAAATTAAAAGTAATATATGAAGATGATGAAATTATTGTTATTGATAAGCCAAGCGGTTTACTAACAATCGCAAGTGATAAAGAAAAAAGACATACAGCGTACAGACTTGTTAATGAACATGTGCAAGCTAGTGATAAAAACGCTAGAATCTTTATTGTGCATCGTCTAGATCAAGATACAAGTGGTGTGTTACTGTTTGCAAAAAGTCATGAATTAGCAAACGCCTTTCAACAAGATTGGAATAATTTAGTGACAAAACGCGGATATTACGCAATTATTAAAGGTTGTCCAAAAGAAGAAAAAGGCATCATTAAATCTTATATGTACAAATCCAAAACAAATGAAATGTATAGTGGGCATAAAACTAAAACAGGTAAATTTGCAGAAACCCATTATAAAGTAATTAAAAAAGGTGAAACTTACTCTTTAGTGGACATAAACATATTGACGGGTCGTAAGAATCAAATTAGAGTTCACTTAAAAGATATAGGATTTCCTATAGTCGGTGATAAGAAATATGATGGTGAAAAGTCTCCAATTCAGAGATTATGTCTACATGCTTATGAACTTAATGTAAAACATCCATTAACTAAAAAAGCATTAGTGTTTAAATCTAAAATCCTAAAAGAAATGGAGAGTCTATTAAAAAAAGAATAAAATAACATATGATGTTATAATTAATAAATAATGAGGTATTTGTATGAAAAGAAAAGC
>DBRT01000006.1 GCA_002306335.1 Caryophanales bacterium UBA1361 | reverse complement strand
TCTCCTTTATTTCAATATGTTCAAAAATATAGTTATCAGCTAGGGCAATAGCTGTTTTTTCTTTATCATAGTCATCAATTGTCCATGTTATAAGTGGTAAGCGTTTGCGTTTTCTCTGAATGTTTCGCTTATGGATATATTTTACTTCATAATTGAAGAAGTCTGGTTTAGATATTTTAAGGACTAGAAGTGAACGATACATAAAGTGCACTAATTTTGATTGACCGTACAGTACATCACTCATTAGTTGCCCAACAGGAATACCGGTGCTCCCCTTTTTTAAGTCACGCGCAACATATGGGTTGAAAGACTGCATCGCTAGTTTATCTTTATACGGATACTTTTCGATAACTTTTAACACTTCGGTGACAAGTGCGGGTGGAACTTTATTTTCGGCTTTAACTTCCACTAAAACAGGAACTTTACCTTTAACCATCTTTAAAACATCTTTTAATAATGGTATTTCAGTCTTTGTATGTAGTAGTCTTAATTTCTTTAAATCTTTGTAAGTAGTGTCATTTACTACTTTTTCTACTCCCGTTGTTCTAGTAGTCGTATTGTCGTGAATGACAACAATCTTATTATCAGCGGTAATATGCACATCAAGTTCAATGCCAAAACCAGCTTTTACCGCCGCCTCAAAAGCAGGCATCGAGTTTTCGTCAATTGTCTCATTATGAAGTCCGCGATGTGCAAGTGGGACTTTGAATATTGGATGTTCTTTAATACGCATGTATTTATTTTCACGAAAATACCATAAAAAGTCAATTAACAGCACTTTTTAGACTAGATTAGTCTATAATCTAATACTGTAAGGATGGTCTAAGTTATGGAAAAATTATTTGAATTAGTAGCGCTAGAAACAAAAAGACAAAATGAGGGATTGGAATTAATCGCTAGTGAAAACTTTACAAGTAAAAAAGTTCGTGCATTAGCGGGATCAGTATTAACAAATAAGTACGCTGAAGGTTATCCAGGGCGTAGGTATTACGGCGGATGTCATTATATTGATGAAATTGAAGGCACCGCTATTGAATTAGCAAAAAAACTATTTAACGCTAAGTACGCAAATGTACAACCACACAGTGGTAGTAGTGCAAATATGATTGCTTACGCTAGTGTATTAGAGTTAGGTGATAGCATCTTAACCCTCTCACTTGATGAAGGCGGGCACTTAACACACGGGAGCCCTGTTAACTTCTCATCAAAACATTATAAAGTGACGCATTACGGTTTAAAGGATGACGGCACAATTGATTACGAAGCATTACGCGAAATTGCTTTAAAACTTAAATCAAAACTTATTCTTGCGGGATTTTCTGCTTATCCTTTTATTATTGATTTTGCGCGTATTGGTAAAATTGCTAAAGAAGTTGGGGCGTATTTTATGGTTGATATGGCGCATATTGCAGGATTAATCGCTGGTGGCTATCACCCTAGTCCTTTCCCTTACGCTGATATAGTAACAAGTACAACCCATAAAACATTAAGAGGACCGCGCGGTGGTATTATCCTTACCAATAGTGAAGAAATTATTAAAAAAGTTAATTTTACTTGTTTCCCTGGTATGCAAGGCGGACCACTTGAAAATATTATTGGCGCAAAGGCGCAATCATTTTATGAAGCGCTGCAACCCGAATTTAAAGAATATATTAAGCGTGTTGTAGAAAACACTAAAGTCGCTAGTGAAACACTTCGTGCCCTTGGTGCCGAAGCGAGTGAAACAGAAACACACCTCTTTTTACTTAACACTAAAAAGTCGTATGGTATTACTGGAAAAGACGCTGAAGCACTACTTGAAACAATTAAAATTACAACGAATAAAAATATGTTACCTAAGGATGATGAAAGACCAAATACGACATCTGGTCTTCGCCTAGGCTTTGCGGCGGTAACAACACGCGGATTAACTGAAGTTAATGCTGCCGAAACCGCAAGAATCATTCATGAATTCTTAAGTAAGAAGATTACGAAAGAAGAAGCGATGATTAGAGTTAATAAAATTGTTGATACTTTACAGGCTATCGATAGTCTTTAATAGTCACTCATGGTATAATCTCGGGTGAGAAAAGGAGTAAAAATATGAAAAAATCATTAGTGTATTTCCAATCAGGCGGACCAACCGCAATCATTAACACCTCAATGTATGGTGTCATCAAAGAAGCCAAACGGCAAACCGAATATATCGATGGAATTTATGGTAGTTTACACGGTATTGAAGGTTTATTAAACGACAATCTTATTGATTTACGACAAGAAGATGAAGCGCAAATTGAATTATTAAAACAAACCCCTGCTGCGGCGTTAGGGACAACGCGCTCTAAACTTTCTGGTGATATTAATCATGAAGATTACCAAAAAATATTAAACAACGTTAAAAAACATAACATTGGTTACATGTTAGTTAATGGTGGTAACGATTCAATGGATACTTGTTACAAATTATCAACTTTCTTCCGTAAAATGGACTTCGATTGTAAAGTAATCGGTATTCCAAAGACAATTGACAACGACTTAGCGTTTACTGATCACTGCTTAGGTTATCCAAGTGCAGCCCGTTATGTTGTCCAATCAATTCAAGACATCGCTTTAGATAATAAAGTGTATCCAAAATCAAAATTCGTTATCGTCGAAGTGATGGGGCGCCACGCTGGATGGTTAACTGCGGCCGCAAGTGTTATCCAAGATCCAGAACTTAAACCAGACTATATTTATTTACCTGAAGAAAAATTTGACTTAGAAGAATTCTTAGCGCGCGCTAAAGAAGTTTATGAACGCAAAAAACGGGCATTATTTGTCGTTAGTGAAGGTATTGAAACACAAATGCCTAACCTTGATAAATCAGTCGACGCATTTGGTCATGCTCAACTTGGTGGCTTTGCTGCCAAATTAGCAGGTATCGTTGAAGAACGCTTAGGCTATTCAACGCGCCCAATTGAATTTAGTCTTTTACAAAGAGCAGGGACTTTAGCAATTACCGAAACAGACCAAAAAGAAGCAATTAAAGTTTCAACTGTTGCGGTCAAACGTATTGTTGCTGGTAAAACAGGACAAATGGTTATTATCGACCGTAAACCAGGACCAAAATATAAAGTAAGTTATAAACTTAAAAACTTACGCGGTATTGCTAATGTTGAACATAAAATGACACCAGAACTCATTCACGATGTTAATAATGGTGGTAAGTTATTTGGTGAATATTTATTCCCACTAATCGATAAACCAATCAAACTTCAATTAGAAAATGGTGTCGCTAAATACACTAAACTTAAAAAAGTTAAAGTTAAATAATTAGTAAAAAAAATAGTGAGCGGAGTATAAACTCCGCTTTTTCTTTATTAAAAGTTATAATAAATGTATGAAATGGGTATTTTTAGGGCTAGCAATCTTAATATTTCTCGTAATATCACTGTATTTTTGGACTGTCATGATTACATTCCGGATGCTCTTTCGTCGGCCAAAACTTCCTAAGAAACTAGTGTTCCCAAAAGCTTTTTTTGGTGGTGTTTTTGATAAACATATTCCGGAAATAGAGGCTAACCATAAGAAAAATGCTAAAAAGGCATGTGAAATAGTAACTATTAGTTCAAGTGCGGGTAAATTAAAAGGACGATTCTATGAAAATGAGAATAGTAATAAGATAGTTATTTTTATTCACGGTTATTATTCTTCTGGAATGCGTGATATAGGTTATTTTGGTTCATTACATAAAGAGTTAAATGTGTCACTACTTGTCATTGACCAACGCGCTAACGGGGAGAGTGATGGTGTTTATACATCATTTGGGGCGCTTGAGCGTTATGATATTAGGGAATGGATCTTTTATTTAAATGCTCGTTATAAAGGCGAAAAAGATATTTATCTTCACGGAATTTCAATGGGGGCTGCGACAAGCTTACTCGTTACAGCGCTAGCGGCATTACCACCGAGCATTAAAGGTGTTATCGCTGATTGCGGATTTTCGCGCACTAATGGTGTAATCTTTTTTGCCGGTAAGCGCATGCTTAAGATTAAACCGAAACTTACTTTTTGGGGACTCAACCTAATAGCTAAATTAGCGGGCGGCTTTGATCTTAATAAAGTTAATGTAAGTCGCGAATTACATAAAAACACGAAGATACCAATTTTATTTATTCATGGTACCGCTGATTTATTTGTTCCTTATAATATGTCAGTTAAAAATTATAAGGCAACAAGTGGTCCCAAAAAACTAGTGGCGTTTCCTGATGCAGGTCATTGTGAATCATATTTATCAAATAAAGCACTCTACACCGAAGAAATGAGAAAGTTTATATATGGAAAACGAAAAGTACAAAAGACTACTACAAATAATTAGTGAAGAAGACCTTATTAAAATCCAAAATAAACGCATCATTATTTTTGGACTTGGCGGCGTTGGTGGTAATGCGCTTGAAGCGCTTGTCCGCTCCGGTTTTAGACGCTTTACAATTGTTGATAATGATGTCGTTGATATTACTAATCTTAATCGACAATTAATTGCTACAACAAAAACGATTGGTATGCCAAAAGTAAAAGCGGCAAAGAAGCGTATGTTAGAAATAGAGCCAAATTGCAATATTAATGCCGTTTTTGAAGCGGTTACTCCGCAAAATGTCGCTAATTTTAATTTAGAATTATATGATTATATTGTTGACGCTATTGATAGTTTTGAAGATAAGATGGCACTTATTATTTATGCTTTAAAACATAATTTGCCTATTATTAGTGCAATGGGTGCGGGCAACAAGATTGATCCAACTAAAGTAATTATTACTAAAATAGAAAAAACAGAAGGGTGTCCACTAGCGAAAAAAGTGCGTTATCGCTTACGTCAAGAAAAACTGAAAGGATTAATGGTTGTTACTTCAAAAGAATTACCATTAACTAATGCTGGTAATAAACCAGGAAGTAGTGCCTTTGTCCCACCAGCCTTTGGATTAGCGATGGCAAGTTACATTTTGAGAAATGTAATATCTAAATAGTGTATGATAAATGTATGAAAAGAACACGTCGCTCATATATATGGGAATTCTTAAAAAGCGCAATATATGTTTTTCGCTATAAAATTTTAAGAATTAAGCCACCAACAAATCGCATCGGTAAATATAAAGAAATCACGATGCAAAAAAGTAACAACGCGATTGAAGAAGCAATCCGGAAAGGCGAACCTTTCGCGGCGATTCGATTTGGCGCTGTAGAAATAAGTGCACTTAATAATTATGAGAAAATCCGTCTCGGTTTCAGACGGAAATATAAAAAGTCCGTTGTATACAGCATTAAAAATAACGCTGGGGTATTTCCGCCTACGCAAGAAATTATTGATTTTTACGCTAAATATCTTGAGACTAACTTAAAAGATACGGATTATTTAGGAGTTAGCGGTGTCCATATGGAAAATTATTTCTTTAAACACTTAACACCAGATGCTACTCCCGTGCAAAATTGGGCACTAGATCCGCTTCTTGGTAAATGGTCACATCTTTTAGCAGGCAAACGCGTACTTGTTATATCACCATTTGCCGAACAAATCGAAGAACAATATGAAAAAAGACACCTGCTTTTTCAAGCAGAACCAGAAATATTACCGGAATTTACACTAGTGACGATTCCAGCGATTTTAACTTCTGGTAAAGCAGCAAGTAAAGAATTTGATAATTGGTTTGAAGTACTTGATTATTTAAAACTAGAGATTTTAAAGAAGGATTTTGATATTGCTCTTGTCGGGGCGGGGGCTTACGGCACTCCGCTTTGTCTATATATTAAAAGCTTAGGCAAAATGGCAATTCAAAGTGGCGGTGCAACACAATTACTTTTTGGACTTATGGGTAAAAGATGGGAAAAGCGCGAATATGTTGCGCGTCACGTTAATCCACATTGGTCACGGCCAACTGTTAAACCATATGGTCATAAAAACATTGAAGGAGGGTGTTACTGGTAATGAAAGATAAAATTAGAGAAAGTAAATTGGCGCTTATTTCATTATTTCTAGCATTAGAAGTAGTGCTTTTTATTGCGCTTGATTTTGGTAATATTGGTCCGGTATTTAAAGCATTAGCGTTTTTGTTAACAGCGATTCTTGCGCCTTTCTTTTTTGAAGAAATGAAAGTTGATTTAGGCCAAGGTTTATATGTGCTATTAATGCCGATTCTTTTTTATGCGTTAGTGACGCTAGTCGCACCAGCATACGGTTCTTATCCTGAAATGTATTCAAATGAAGTATTTATGCAACTACCATTTATTACGCGATTAATAAATTTGTTAGGAATTGTTGGACTTTTATTATTGGGCTATTTTATCGGCAAAAGTGAGGTATTTGCCACAAAACATATATTTATTGTTATTCTTGCCGGACTAGCAGCACCAGTTTTAATTTCGCTTTTTGCTACACTTATTAATTACGGATTTTTTCACCCGTTAGTGTACAAAAGTTTAGTAACTTATTACGCAGGACATGAATATGAAGTTAGTAGTCAAGCGTCATTATTGTATGGCTTTAGAATAATGGTTGGTGACTTAAAAGCACTGGCATCGATGGCGGTTATTATTACTAGCGCAGGCTTTGGCTTATTGTTTGTAAATGAAAAGAAAGATAAATTTACAATCATTAGTCTCGTAGTTATTAGTGCTGTTGGTGTCCTTACCTTAATATTCACCGCCTCGTTTGCGGCTCTTATTTATTTATTACCAGCGCTTATTTTTGCTTTGTTACTTAAGTTTGACCTCTTAAAGAAACTTAAAAACAAAGTGACGCTTGGTGTCGTTATTGCCCTAGTGGGACTTGGCGCTATTATTTTCTTACTAACTGCTTATAATATCTTTAACTTACAAGCAGTGTGGCAAACTAATCGCGTTACGCGTAAATTATTCTTTAACGGCTACATGCAACGCTTCTATATTATTTTCAAAGAAGCATTTGGATTACGTAATTTATATGGACACTTTGCGATGACAGTTGAAGGTTATAAAGTATTCCCTTCAGGTAACTTCTTATTTGATGCAATGTGGATTGACGGTTTAATTGGGTTTGTTGCTCTACTTGCATTCTTTGTGATGTTTGTGATTCGTTTAGTGAAGTATTTCAATAAAGATAAGGATGAGAGAGTATTAAAGGTTGTACTTATTAGCGTGTTACTCACAGCATTCTTCCGCTTTATGCTCCGTTATCCTTTTAAAATCTTTACTTATCAAGAATTTAGTGACATTAATAATTTCCCGCTGATTAATTCACCACTATTTTTAGTGACAGTCTTTATTGCGGGGTATGTTTTTGTCTTAAAAGAAGATAAAAAAATAGAAGAGGAGGAAGTAACTCATGCGGAAAAATAAATGGATAGCACTCCTTATTAGTGTCTTAACACTTACAGGTTGTAAAGCAGTTACGGAAACCTTTGAAAAAGGTGCATTTCACACTCAAGACTTTAGTGAAAATTATTATACAAATATCCCAGAACGTTATTTAACAAGTAATTACGAAGAAACAGTTTATGAAATTAGTGATCGTATAAATATTAATCAACCACTTGATAATGCTTTTGATAATGCAATTAGAAATGACTTAGTTAACCAAAATTTATCACTTGAAGAGGCAATTAAGTTATACGGTAGTGCTGAAACTAAAGCGATAAAAAAAGAAGACTTCCGTAATGAAATTGAATATATGGAAGCAATCTTTAATAGTTTGAGCAGTGCACAAAATGATAAGGCGAGCTGGATTAATTACGCCGCTAATAATAATCTTGTTAAAGGAAAATATAGTAAAGCAATTCAAGAATCATTTAAACGCGGAATTTTTTCGAAGTTAACAGACGGTATTATTAAGTGTGACGGCACTGGTCCAAAAGTTAGGATGCAAATTAGTGAACAAGGCATGGGTCAAACTTTTGAACATGAACTTATTAGTTATAACCGTTTTGTGTTAAGCGCTCGCGGTGGTACAAGTGTTGATTATGGAAGTTACGGTAAAGCGCGTGTCACTAAAGCTAAAGTAAAAATTAATATTAGTTTCTTTATTGAAAAAAGCACGACAAACAGTGCTTCTAAACATACCGTTACATTTATTGTCCCTGAGATGCACAGTGATAATGAAGCAATTTTATTTACGAGTATTATTAGTTTTGATCTCCGCGAAGTATTAGGTGCGGAAACACTTAAAAGAGTAAACGGACTAATGATAAGTTACGAATTATTAGAACATGAATTTCTGAAACCAGGTGGAGTACTTGATACTTCACTTAATGAAGAGTTCGCATTAATGCTCTATGAAGTTATGCTGCCTTATTCTTCTTGGCGCTAGAAATATCAAACCATTCACTAATGATAAAGTCAGCCTTATCATCATCAAAAATTAAGGTTCCTTTTGCAGGTGTAAAAGTAAATTCATTAAAGTAAATATGATCATCAACAATAAAAAAATCAACGCGACAGAATAATAAATCACTAGCGAGCATTTCCGCATACTTTACAAGCTCTTCATAGTTTTTAGGTTTCCTTGGCACTTCATCACTACTTGACCAGTGATTAAATTGCGATTCAGGAAAAGGTGTAAAATCGACATATAAATTATCATAACGTATATCTTTACCGCGTCCACTAACGACATATAAGTAGCGGGCCTTACCGTTAAAGACATGCATTTTATATTCAGTTGGTAAACTATCACTTTTCCCAACATAATGCTCCACTATTAAGCGCGGCTTTATTTTTGAGTAATGTGGTTCCACTGTTTTTTTACCGTAATCCATTTTTAACCATCTACGCATTTTGTTCTTTAGTGCGTTTACATCAAGTGTGTCTTTATCTAAACAAATATGATTTAAAGCACAAGCGTGCGTCGCTTTAACGACAAAGCGCTTTGGTAATGCCTCAAACGGGATATCTTCAACTTTATCGTAAATCCCCACAATTGGAATTAAAAGTTTTTCAAGCCCCTTACTTTTTACTCTTTCCCGTGCCCCGTCACGCGAAGCAGCTTTAACAACACTTGCGTTACGCGGATAGTAGTAGAGCCGTAAGTATTGAAGTTTTTCAGTATAACGCTTTAAATTTTTCCAGTCTAATTTATGACCAGTAATATAACGATACTGCCACGACACATATGTTTTCTTGGAAAATATACGTAAAAGCGGTTGAATACTTTTAGCAATCAAGCGTTTTAACTTATTTTCTTTAAAATTAGGATTAGCCATTTTTTACTCCTTTAACTTGAGCGTACACTAAATCTTCTTTTAATAATAGTAACATAACGATATAAATGATTCCGCCGATGAATATACAAAGCCCCACAGTCGCTAAGTAAGCCATTGCTGGTAAGAAGTGTTTTATTAACATTACTAAACCAAGACTAACACCTGCAGATAAAATAATCTTCAGATTATTAAGACTAAATATATGACGAATAACATATTCTTTCGCGGTAATAAATAAAATAATTAATACTACAAATTCGGAAAGCAGTGTAACAAGCGCAACCGCAAAAAGCGGATTATCTTTAAACACGAATAAGGCAAGTAATACACTTGCAACGATATTTAAAATAAGCACAAATAACATAGTAAAGAAGTATATTTTTTCTTTTTTAAGCGGAACAAGCACTTGCTGATATATACCGTCATGAATACTGTAAGTTAGCATTAAAGATGAAAGCAGAACAACCGCTAAAATGGCGTTATTAATCGCTGCTTCATCCCAATAAGGACTATCTTTAACAATAAAGCCGACAATTTCCGGTGATAAGCCAATCATAAATAAGACCGCAGGTACACCAATAAAAAAGGTAATATTAGTGCTGTAACTTATAACACGATGGAAAGCAGGCATATCATCATTTTTAAGTGCAGAAGTAGTGCGGATCACAAAGATACCACTTAAAGAAGTAATAATGGTAATAACAATTTCAATACCGCGAATTCCAACAGAATAAGCACCAGATGTTCTAAAAGAATCATCTAAGTAACCAAGGAGTAAAGAATCATTTTGGTTATAAGCGGTAATTAAGAAAGTAATACCAAATACAAAGAGAAGCGACTTTGTTAAGTGTTTTAAATTAACCTTTCGTCTAAAGGAAAGTTTTACACCTTCGCGTTTTAATAAGAGAAGGTTTAAAGTCACAGTTACAAAAGTAGCGATTAAGTTAATAAAAGCATAAATAAATAAATCGTGATCATTTTGTACGAAAACAATAATCAGTAATGTAGCTAAAATTGTTGTCGCTAAAGAACGAACGGACATATAAAATACTCGATCTAGAGCAATATATACCCATTCAAAGGAGAAGACGCCCACGAGGAAGTTTAGTGATAATAAAAAGATTAACTCCCAAGTATCACCTTTAAACATCGGTGTATCTTTACCAATAAACATAATTGTGGATAAAAGCACGAAAGAAAGTGCTGTCGTAATTAATTGCAGCACAAAGAAAGACTGAACTTTTTCGCTTAGTTTATCTTTATCATCTTTCACCTTTGCGCATTCCCTAATCGCAATAAGCGGAATCCCGAGCCGCGAGATAATTAAAAAGTAATATACAAAAGTATTTGCCCAGTTATATACCCCCATCGCCGCAGTACCAAGTGCTTGTGAGGCAAAGGGAAAAGAAATAAAAGAAAGGAGCGCAATTGTTACATTACGAATTAGTGTAAAAACAACAGGGGTGCGCATCTCTTTTCGTTGCATAAGTAAATTATATGATATTTTTAATGAATAATGGCGGATTTACTAGATTTTATTAATTAAATCTTCAATTTTATTAATAAGAACTTTGTTATCAAGTGCTTTTACTAAAGCTTTTTTAGCTTCAGCGGCCCTTTGTTTATAATAGTTATAATTTTTGTTAATAGCGTTAAGTGCTTCAAGAATTGTGTGTGGTTCAGCGTCTTTTATAAAGTAAATATTATCCCCTACCAAGTTTCTAATTTCCGTGTTTTCAGTGGAAATAGTAACACTTCCGCTATTGATGTAATCAATAACTTTACTTGGTACTGAATAGAGATCAACCTGTTCATCTATTGGCCGCGGATTAATATTGACATACGCCCTTTGCGCTAAACGAAAGGCAACAGGCGGACAAACTTGACCAAGGAACTCAATATTAGGATGCTTATTTTCAAGTAAATCATCCGCAAGCGGGCCGTGTCCCGCTATGACTAATTTAAAAGGCGGATTAAGTTTACGGAATGTTTTAATTAAAGCATCAACTCCGTATTTTGGGTATAATGCTCCAGCAAAAAAGGCGTATTTTTCCTTTTTATTGGTGAAACTTTCAGCCTCTTCAATAAAGCCCGGAACAATAATTGCTGGTTTTTGTTTCGGATTAAAAAGGCGTAAGAGTCCTTGAGTTAAACTAATGAAGCCATCACACACGAGACTCTTCTTAAATACATCTTGGCTATAGTTTTTACTTGCACCAGTAATATTTATTGGGTTATCAGTAACGATCCCAATAACTTTAACATTATGTCTTTTCTTTAATCTACGCGCTAATTCAAGAAGCGTCACATTTAATGTATCAACAAATATAACTTTTGGTGTTCGTGCTTCATAGTATTGTAATCCAGCAGTAATAATGCCAAGCCGTTTAAGAACGGGAGTATTAATATAACCAGGATAATAAAAATAATCACTTTTACTTTGCGTTAAGAAAATATTCTTTTCCATCGGGCGTGTACTAAAGGCACCAAGCGGAAATTTACTCCGTAAAATATTAATTAATTTATTATGAAAGTTTTGATTACTTGGATTAGGAGCTTTTTTATATTTTTTTAGAAACATCTCGTAATCATGCGGATGACGAGCAGTTGTTAAATACATTATTCGCATATTTTCTCCAATATATCTAAGTGCACTCGCACTGATTCTTCAATTGTGTTTTCTTTTGCGGTAGCGATTGCTTCATTAAAGAAGTCAGTCGCAAGCAGTAGTAATATTCTGCTTACTAAATCGTCTTCTGGATAAGCAATTAAACCGTTTTGTCCGTCACGAATTAAGTCAATTGCGGCCACCATTTTTGTATTTGTTAAAACATTAAGCCCGTGCGCTAGTGCTTCATTAATGACATGACCATAAATATCGTAATTACTAATATAAACAGCATTATCACTATGTGATAAATATTCAAATACAAGGTGTTTAGGCGCAAAGGGAAGCAGATGTACATTTGTTAATTTCTCATTTGCAATAATTTCGCGATACATCGGTTCTTCATAGCCTTCACCTACTAGAATGAGGGCATAGTCTTTTGGTATTTCTTTCCACGCTTTAATAAGCGCTGCATTATTTTTACGTTTAATAAAACTAGTTATACAAATCGTAAAATTAGTTGCTTCAATTCCTTTTTCTTTCCAATACAAAACTTTAGTAGCGGTTGGTGTTTTAACTTCTAAAACATCTTTTTCATAAACTGTGGAGTAAGGATAATTATAAATCCTATCAGCGGGCGCTCCGTAATAAGTTAAGTACTCATTTGCCTTTTTAGCAGGACTAAAGTAGGCTTCTGCGCCGCTAATAAAATAAGTTTTAATTTTCTTTTTAAGCTTACATTCTTTCTCATTAGCGAAACCGCCATTAATATAAAAAGCATAAGGAATTTTTTTACGCTTTAAATAACGGAGCGCTAACATTTCAGTTAATGTTGAGTAACCGTTCATAATAATTAAGTCGTATTTATGCTTCTTTAAGTGACGTACTACACCAAACGAAAGATGATTTTCGTCGCCAAGAGAGACACCCTTTATTTTATGGAGGGTAAATTTATAATTTGATTCATTGTAAAAACTTTGATTACGATTGCTTGCTTTAAAGCGTTCAAAAATAACATGCACATCATGTTTTGCACTTAAACCATTAAAGAGTGCGACTTTATATGGAGCAGGATGATTAAACACAATTAATATTTTCATATGTATAAATTATACAACAACTTAAGCCAAGAAACATTGCAAAGCAATGATGATATAATTATTTTATGAATGAAATTAAAACTTGGGAAGACTTTTGGGAACGCGAAAAAGACTCACTTTATTTACAAAATTTAAAAGTTTTTCTTAATGCCCAAGACCCCCTAACAACATATCCACCGCGCGATAAAATTTTTAACGCTTTTAAATTAACACCGCTAGAAGATGTCAAAGTTGTGATTATTGGGCAAGATCCTTATCACCAACCAGGCCAAGCAATGGGACTAGCTTTTAGTGTGCCTTCAAATGTGCCGCTCCCGCCAAGCTTAAGAAATATATTTATTGAAATGGCTGATGATGTGGGTGGACCAGTTCGCACGGACGGAGATTTAACTTATTTAGCTAAACAAGGCGTATTTCTTATTAATACCATTTTAACTGTTGAAAGAAGTAAACCACTTTCACATAACATTCCGGAATATAAAACATTAATTGTTAAAGTACTTGAAGAATTAAATAAGAGACCCCAACCGATTGTCTTTATCTTATGGGGGAGTTATGCAAGGTCATTTAAGAAATATATAAATGGTCCTAATAAATTAGTGATTGAGTCAAATCACCCTTCGCCATTATCCGCGAATAGAGGTGGCTTTTTTGGAACACGACCTTTCTCGCGTGCTAATAATTTCCTTGCAAAACACGGGTCAAATGTAATTAATTGGTAAGATAAGACAAAAAAACACTACAAAGTTTGCGATTTGATATAATGAACTCACGGGAGCTAGGTGTGCCTGGCTGAGAGGAACAATGAACGTTCGACCGCACCTGATACAGATAATGCTGGCGTAGGGATGTAACATAAGAGTCTTCACGTCAGCGTGGAGACTTTTTGTTTAAAGGAGACTAATTATGAAAGAAACAACAAAAAAAAGAAGAACATTAAAACCAAACAGATTTTTTGGTCGTATTTTAACAGTGCGTGGTATTACGGAAATGGCAATATTTATTGCTTTAGCATTAGTGTTTGATTTAGAATTTTTAAAATTTCGGCTTGGTGAAGCACAATCATTTAGTATTACGATGTTACCACTGATGATTATTGCTTTGCGTTTCCCCCTTGTTGACGCCTTTATTGGGATAGGCGGAATTTATGGTGTTATCACGATGTTATGGGATGGATACGGTTTAATTACTTATCCTTTAGATTACTTATTAGCGTATGGGTTTCTTTCTATAATTTCTTTATTCCAAGCTTTAGTGTATGGCAAACATAAACACGAAATAATTAATTATTTATATCTTGCTCTTGCAGTACCTGCGGGTGTAAGTGGGCGAATTTTCTTTTCTACTATCAGTGGTGTAGTGGTCTATGAAACACCATTTGTCGGTTCACTCTTATATAATTTACCTGCAATTGGTGTGTCTGGAATTATTTGTGGCGTTCTTTTAATGATGCTTTTCCCGACATTACTAAGATTTAGACCACAACCATTCCTACAAAACGAAGTAGAAGAAAGCAAACAACAATAACATCAACCGCGTTTAGTATGTTATACTAAAAGGGGGAAGAAGTTATGATGATTTTAAATTATACAAATAAGACAAATCAAGAACTTGAACGGCTTATTAAAAGTAATGATCCCGCTGCAATGCATGAACTTGCTAGGCGTTTAGTGCAAGGTGAAGGTATTGCAGAAGACAATAAGCGCGGCATTGAACTTGCGCGCCAATCAGAAGCCCTTGGCTATGCGCCAGCGGACACTGTGATTGGGTATTGTTATTTTTATGGCAAAGGTGTTGAAGAAGATAAACAAAAAGGATTTGCTTACTTCCATAGCGGAGCAGTTAAAGGTCACGACGCTGCTCAATATAATATGGGGATAGCTTACGAGCGCGGGACTGTTATTCCGCAAGATTACGCTTTAGCGCTTGAATGGTATCAAAGAGCGGCTGATCAAAAATTTGCCAAAGCTTTCTACAAACTAGGTTACTTCCATGAACACGGGATGGGTGTAACAAAAGATGTGACAAAAGCATTTAGTTACTACGAAAAGTCTGCAAATCTCGGTTATGTTAAGGCTGAAGTGGAAGTTGGTAAAGCTCATTTATCAGGCCGAGGACTACTACGAGATCTAACGAAAGCCCGTGAATATTTAGAGCGTGCTGCCGCGAAAGGAAACCGTATTGCTGCGCGCTTATTACGTGACATAGAATAGAGGATTATATGACAGAAAAAGAAAAGATGGTGGAGGTAGTGGAGGAAACTCCTGCAGAAACTAAAACTCCACAAGCATTTGTTAATGAAGAAATTAGTGATGACGCTACTAACGAACAATTAGAATTACCAGCATTAGAAACAATGCGGAATACTTTTTCGAAAATGTATCGAAAGTTCCGTATTTTTAGTTATGTGTCAACTGCAATTGTTATTGCTGTGATAGTTGTTTCTTATGTGTGGTTACTACCAATTAATCAGTGGGCTGGTATTGTTCCAATTATTTTAGTACTTGTTGCTTCTTTAGTGTATTCACGCTGGGCGCGTAACAAACTTACTGATAATGTGCGGAAATATATGGCAGATTATAATGGTTATGTGAATGAATATGCTGTGAGTGAAACAAAAGTAGAAAATTATGTTTATGATTTTGCTGGTCAATTAGATAAAGCAGCGTTTACTGACGCTCGATTACTTAAAGACATTATTAATTCTAATTCTCGTAACTTAGTTACTTATGACTTAGGACGCTGGCATGTCGAAATTGCTGATTACGCCGCTTATAGACGCGATGGTAAGCAAGCACGTGCTGTTTTCTTAGGAAAATTAGTGACAGGAACGACTGAAAAAGAAATTGATGGACGACTTGTGCTTTACATTAAACCAAGTGAACAAAAATATGATGGTGGCACTGGTCCAGATGATCTTGAAGACTTAGAACTAGTCGTGGATAAACCAGAATACAAATTATATGCAACGAATAAAGAACTTAAAAAAGCTATTTCTACAAAAGCACTTGAAGCACTGTTACAAGTTCGTCCTGATAACGAACTCGCCGATGTAAGTGTCGCATTATATAAAAATAAATTTGCAGTTACACTTACTTATAGTGATGCTTTAATGGTTGTGCCATATAAAGAGAATGTGCCAGTGCACGCAATTAAGAAATATAAAGAGCATTTAACAGCTTTAAACAAATTTATCGCTTTACTATAGTAAAAACATCAGTTTTTATGTTAAAATCTAACTAACAATCGAGAGTTGAGTTAGTTATGAGTATCAAAGGTAAATGGATTAAAATCCAAAGCTATAAACACGATGGTAATTTACATCGTTTTTGGCGTAAGTCTTATGTTTTAGAAGATAACGATGAATGGTTAATCGTCGCTTCACGCCGTACACAAGTAATAGAAGGTAACGGTCGCAAGTGGTTTACAAAAGAACCAGCGGTTACCTTTTTTCATAAAAACGACTGGTTTAATGTGATTGCTATGCTTAAAACTGAAGGTGTTGTTTATTACACAAATATAGCTTCACCGACACTGATTGATTACGGGATGGCGAAGTATATTGATTACGATTTAGATGTGAAGAAATTTAGTGATGGTACGATTAAATACCTTGATAAAAATGAATTTTTGCGCAATATTGAAAACTATCAATATTCCAAAGAATTATCCGCAATTGTTGAATATAAACAAACGCAAGTCGTAGCGATGATAAATGAAAAAACATTTCCGTTTGATGATGAAGAAGTTAGGAAACTTTATAATCGATTTGTTGAAGAAACAAAGATTAAAAAATAATATATTTTAATTATAAATTAAAACCTAACTAATCATGGTATAATTTTGGCGTCTATGAAACATGAATTTATAAGTATTAGTAGAGAACAAACAGTCGCGCTAGGTAAAAGACTAGCGGCATTATTTAATTTAGGTGATGTCGTACTGCTTACTGGTGACTTAGGGGCTGGTAAAACAACGATTACAAAAGGAATAGCGAGCGGTTTAAACATTACAGAAAAAGTTAATAGTCCAACCTTTAATATTCTTAAGATTTATTTAAAAGGTGATAAACCATTATTTCATATTGATGCTTATCGTTTAGAAGATGATAAAAAAGATATTGGACTAGATGAATATATTGGTGAAGCAGGTATTACTGTTATTGAGTGGCCGGCATTTATTAAGCATCTTTTACCCGAAAAGGCACTTGAAATTAATATTACGCATCGCGATTTAACTTCAAGAAACATTACATTAAAAGGGGAAGGTCATTATGCGGACGTGGTAAAAGTTATCGCTGAGGAGTTCAAATGATTACATTACTTTTAGATAGTTCGAGTCATCATTTAAGTGTTGCGCTTGCAAAGGGCGACAAAGTTTTAAGTTTTGTTGAAGAAAAGGCTTTTCAAACCCAAAGTGAAATAATGGTTGGAAGAATTAATAAACTATTAGCGCAGGAAAAATTAACAAGTGATGACATTAAAAGAATCGTGGTCGCAAGTGGTCCAGGCTCTTTTACTGGGGTAAGAATTGCTGTAACAATTGCCAAAGTATGGGCGTACGCTAAAGAGGTCCCACTTTATGCTGTTTCTAGTTTAAGTGTTTATCGCCATGAAACAAAACCGACCATTTGTGTACTTGATGCAAGAAGAGAGCGTTCTTTTGCTGGGGTTTACGCGCAAAATAATGCCATTTTGCCGGACAAAATAATGCAAAACAGCGAAATATTAGCACTAGCGGAAAAGGAAGGTTACTTAATTTCAGGCGAAACAAAACATTTAGGAATTGAACCCGCAAAGTTTAATCGTTTTGAAAATATGCTTAAAAGCATTAGTGAAGAAAATAGAGTTAAGGACATAGCAGCGTTTAAGCCGCTTTATTTAAAGGGATAATAAGATGGAAACAAAAGAAAAGAAACTTATTATTCGTCCAATGACTATAGACGATGTTGACGCTGTTGATAAACTAGCGTTTGCGGCACTCCCTGATCCGTGGCCTAAATATACTTATGCCCAAGAATTAAAAAATGAATTTGCATATCTATTTGTCTTAACTTACGCTGATGTGATTCTTGGATTCTCCCATTTTTGGATTACGTTTGATAGTGCCACCATTGTTAAATTTGCTGTGCATCCCGCGGCGCAAGGCAAGGGACTAGGAAGTTTACTAATGGCGCATCTCATTGAAAGAGTGTCAATGCTTGAAGAAGTAAGAGCTATTACATTAGAAGTAAGAACGAGTAACGATAAAGCGATGCATCTTTATTTAAAATACGGATTTAATGTTGTGACTAAGAAACGGAAATATTATGAAGATGGTGAAGATGCTTATTATATGATAAAGGTACTAAAAGAATGAAAGAACGAATAATATTAGCAATTGAATCTAGTTGTGATGAAACCGCTGTTGCTATTATGCGTGGTGACAAACTTTTAAGTAACGCTGTTAGTACACAAATTTCGATGCATCAAAAGTATGGCGGAGTTATGCCTGAATTAGCCTCAAGACTTCACACCGAAAACATTGTTTATACATTAGATACTGCCCTAAAAGATGCGAATATTAAGCTTGAAGAAGTTGATACTTTTGCGGTGACTCGCGGACCTGGACTTATTGGGGCGCTCCACGTTGGGTTACAAGCTGCTAAAACATTAGCGCTCCTTTACAACAAACCGCTGATCCCTGTTCACCACTTAGCAGCGCATATTTACGCTAGTGAATTTGTTAAACCGCTTGTGTTTCCACTGCTTGCTATTGTTGTAAGTGGCGGTAACACTGAATTTGTTGTGATGAAAAAACATTTAGACTTTACAACAATTGGGGAAACGCGTGACGACGCGATTGGAGAGTGCTATGACAAAATAGCGCGTGTCTTAAATTTAGGTTATCCGGGCGGTATCCCAATTGACCGTTTAGCAAAAGAAGGTGAAGCAACTTACAAATTACCAAGTCCTGCCTTAACTGGTTACGACTTTTCTTTTTCCGGGTTAAAGACACATGTAATTAATTTAGTTAATAATACTAAACAAAGAGGCGAAGAAATAAATGTGCCGAACTTATGTGCATCATTTCAAAAAGTCGCAATTGATGCCATTATTAAAAAAGGATTAAAAGCAGCACAAGAATATAAAGTCAAACAAGTTGTAATTGCTGGTGGCGTGAGCGCAAACTCATATTTACGGAGCGAAGTACTAGCAAAATTCCCGAAAATTGGAGTTGATCCCGCAATACCGCCACTGTGGTGTTGTACTGACCAAGCAGCGATGATTGCTAAGCTAGCATCATACTTATATGATGAAAAAGTTTTTGCGGATTATGATTTAGGTGTTGATCCTAATTGGGAAATTGAAGATTTTAGAGAGTTTTAAGATATAATTAATAAAGAAGTCAAAGAGGTAACAATATGTTAAATGTAAAAGCACTATATACCGCCTATGAAAAAGGCGAACTTAAAGCGATTCCTGTTAAATTACAAGGATGGGTCAAAACAAATCGTAATAATGGCACGATTGGTTTTATTGAATTTAATGATGGTAGTGCCTTTAAGGGTGTACAAATAGTTTATGAAAAAAATAAGATTGATAACTTTGCTGAAGTTGATAAATATCGCACTGGAGCGGCGCTTGAAGTTTACGGAAAAGTTGTGTTAACTCCAGAAATGAAGCAACCCTTTGAAGTACACGCTGATAAAGTTGTTCTTGTTGGTGACGTTGCAGAAGATTATCCGTTACAAAAGAAACGGCATACTCCTGAATTTTTAAGAGAGATTGCGCACTTAAGACCGCGGACCAATACACACACTGCTTTATTCCGACTCCGGAGTGAATTATCATATGCGCTTCATAAATACTTATACGACCATGAATTTGTCTATGTTCATACACCAATTATTACCGGGAACGACGCTGAAGGAGCGGGTAATGTCTTTAATGTTGTTACTGATCATAAAGATCCAAACTTCTTTTTTGGTAAAGAAGCTTCACTTACTGTCTCAGGCCAACTCCATGTTGAATCATTTGCGTTAACATTTGGTAAAGTTTATACCTTTGGACCAACATTCCGCGCTGAAGAAAGTAATACTACCCGGCACGCAGCGGAGTTTTGGATGCTTGAACCCGAACTAGCGTTCACCGATTTAAATGGTAATATGGATTCAATTGAAGAAATTATTAAGTATTCTGTTGCTTATGTATTAGAAAAATGTCCCGATGAAATTGATTTCTTTACGAAATTTTATGATAAGACATTAAAAGACCGTTTAGAAGCATTAGTGAAAAGTAAAGTATTACGTATTACATACACTAAAGCTGTTGAAATATTAAAAGAAGCCCAGCAAAAAGGCGTTAAATTCCAATTTGACAATATTTTCTGGGGTATGGATTTAGCAAGTGAACATGAACGTTATCTTTGTGAAGTTTATACGAATGGGCCAGTGTTTGTTACTGATTATCCTAAAGACATTAAAGCATTTTATATGCGCCTAAATGATGATGGTAAAACAGTCGCAGCGTGTGACTTATTAGTGCCAGGTGTTGGTGAACTAGTTGGTGGTTCACAAAGAGAAGATAGATACGATGTTTTAAAAGCAAAGATGATTGAAGGCGGTAACCTTGAAGACTTAGAATGGTATTTAGACTTACGTAAATATGGTGGTGTCCCCCATTCTGGATACGGTATTGGGTTTGACCGCTTATTGATGTACTTAACTGGAGTGCAAAATATTCGTGATGTTCAACCTTACGCTCGGGTATTTGGCTCAATTAAATATTAGAGGTGCAAAGTGAATACAAATAAATACGGACAAGATATCCCCTTAACAAAAGAAGAAATAGCAATCCGTGGTTATAAAAGACGGAACCTCGTTTTAGGTATCATTATTATTATTTTAATAATTATTATTGGAATTCAAATTGGTGTAATGCTTACCCGTTAGTCGGTGGTAAGGGCTCTTTAGGTTTAACTTCAGGAATATTCACACCGCTTTCTTGTAACTCAGCAGGAGCGGCACTTAAATCACTTAATTTATAATCACGTAAATCGCGAGTAAACATCTTTTTACTATGTTGAATAATAAAGATCGTACGCGCTAAGTAGGAAAGTACTTGGGCAACAAATAAAATGATAATCACAATACCGAACACCGCTAAAAGGTAGCTTGGAATTGCTTTAGCGCTGAAGAATGGTTTATGAAGAAGAGGTGGCCAGTCACTAATAATGCTCATGCCAAAGAAAGTAGTGCGTGGCGTATTAGCGTAATCAAATTTCCATAAGAGGGTAGTAAAACCTTCACTAGTGTAATCAAATAAATCTAACCAGTGACGGTAAAAGATACTAACAGTACCATAAATCGCAAACCAGATAATCATCATAATGAATGTTTTTATAAATTGACGATAAAATTCTAAGCGTGATTTACGGTAAGAGTTTCTTTTAAATTGTTTAAGTGAAGATATATAACCCGATTCCACCTGTGTTGCCATGAGTCTGCCAATATCTTCACCTTGGCGTGCCATAAAGCGCGTAATACCTTCATAAAATAGTCCGCATACAAAAAGCACAACGACAATTAGGAAAAAGAGAACGATTAAAAACCTTTTTTCACTTTCACTAAGCTTAATTAATATATACGGATTTAAAATCATTTTTGCTCCTCGCTATTATCAATAATAGTTTCTTCAGGAAGTGCTGCAACTTCTTGTTCAGTAACACGGCGATAAGTAACACCATCACTTTGGGTATAAGTGACTTGTGGTGGTGGCACTTGTTCGGTGCCGGGTTGTTGTACTGTAAATAAGTTAATAGTTGTTGAAGGTTGCACGACTGGTGGCGGTGGTGGTTGTTGCGCTGCTAGTTTTTGTTCGGCTAAGCGTGTACTAGCGGCAATATCTAATTCGGTTGGACCGAAGACATTTTCACCTTTAAAGAATGCTGGAATAGCAGAAAAGAAAGTATAGAAAAAAGTAATAATGGCGTAAATTGAAAAAAGGATAAAGATCGCTATCCCAAATGGTAGCGCTAGGATAAAAAGAATTCCTTGACCTAATCTTTTAAATAGTCCCTTCATTTTTTTGCCTCGCTTTTCTTTCTACTAATATATAACCACAAAATGTCGCTAATCACAACTGGAATTACCGCAATAATAATACCAAAATAATAAGGAAGCGAAGTATAATTTTCAAATAATGCTAAACCAATAATAATAAACACAATTGTCGCAAGTAATGTTGACCATGCAAAAATGGTGTGTTTTTGGAAAAGATGCACGATTTGATAGAGTGAAAGCAAAATAACAACGAACAAAAGCGCAAGCGAAATCCCGTGATTAAAAAACATTAATACCGTAACAATAGCGCTAAATCCTAAATTAACTAAACTAATATAAGGCCACTCTTCCGTATTAATTTCTAATCTAAAATAAGCAGCGTCTTGCGTTACAATCACAAGCGTAATGAGTGTTTGCATAACCGCTAATAAGGTTAAGATTGAAGGCAACACTAATTCACCAAATTCAATATTATTAAAACCGATAAAACTAGCGAACACTTGTAAGAAATTCACATCATAAATTAAATTAATAATCGGTATTGTAATTAAAAGTGTAAGAAAGTTCACACCGCTAACGATTAATAAAATTAAGATGTCGGGTACTTTGTGTCTAATTAAAAGCCCAAAGGCTAATCCGCTTGTTAATATCGGTAATAAGAAAAAAAGTGTGTTATCAATATTACCAAGATTTAATACAAGCGCTAAGGTAAGCGTACCTAGTAAATAAACAGGATAAAATTTTAAATCAATATTAATTGCGACAATAATACTCGCCAGCGGTAAAAAAAGCATAATAATTAAACTAAAAGCAAATAAATAACTGCTGATAAGTGCAAATATTACATTTATCGCACCCATGAGGGCGCCTAAAACGAGTTGATGTGTGCGTGATAATGAGTTCATTTTCATAGTCATATTTTAACATAAAAAAGGGCTTCACTACGGGAGTAATTTCACCTTATATTATGTTATAATATTTTAGATATGAATTTGTATGAAAATCTTAATTCAAAACAGTTAGAAGCTGTTACTACAAGCGGGCAATATGTGCGTGTTATTGCTGGTGCGGGAAGTGGTAAAACGCAAGTACTCACTACTCGTATTGCTTATTTAGTGCAAGAAATAGGTACTCCGGAAGACCGCATTGTCGGTTTTACTTTTACAAATAAAGCCGCTGGCGAAATGACAAATCGCTTAAAAAAGTATTTAGAACGCGATAATGTTCGTGTGCGTCTTTCAACATTTCACTCTTTTGGTGCAAGACTACTGCGTGAAGACATTGATGTTTTAGGCTATTCACGCAGCTTTACAATATATGACGAAGAAGATACAAGTTCCTTAATTCGCAATATAAGTGTAGAAAGAGGACATGAACGCCGCGGCGAATTAACGCGTGACGCAATTAATTTTATTGGGGCGGTTAAAGAAAAAGGCTTAGATGCTTTTACTTATAAAATTAGACCGCACGGCTTTGTTAATGAAAAAGAATTCGTTGAAATATGGAAAGAATATGAACGAAGACTTAAAGCGTCAAACTGTCTTGATTTTAGTGATCTAATTAGTAAATCAATTACGATTTTAGAGGAATATAGAGCAATTAGAGAAAAATGGCAACATCGCTTTGATTATATTCTCGTTGATGAATTTCAAGACACTAATGATTTGCAATATAAACTCATTAAACTTTTAATGCACCAAAATACATCACTCTATGTCGTGGGTGATCCCGATCAAACAATTTATACATGGCGTGGCGCTAACGAGCGAATCATTATGAATTTTGATAGTGATTTTAAAAATGCCGAAACGATTATTCTAGAAGAAAACTATCGTTCCACTAAATATATTTTGGATGCAGCAAATAAACTTATTGCTCATAACAAAAATAGAGTGGAGAAAAATCTTTTTACCGCTAAAGAAAAAGGTGAACCAGTGATTGTTCAATATACAGAAAGCGATTCACGCGAAGTTAATTGGATTTATGAACAAATTATTTCATTGCGCTTAAACGTCAAAGATTTTTCGTTTCGTGATGTCGCAATTCTTATGCGCGCTAATTACTTAACACTACCATTTGAACGGCACTTTTTACATAAGAATGTTCCGTACCGTATTTATGGTGGCGTGCGTTTCTATCAAAGACGCGAGATTAAAGATGTTTTAGCGTATCTGCGGATTTTAGTTAATGAAAAAGATGATATTTCTTTTAGCAGAATCGTTAATGTCCCGCGCCGTGGCATGGGTAATGTAGCGATGGAAAACCTTAAAATTGCTGCGTTAAAGAATGAATATTCACTATTTGAAACAGTGCATTATGTTGAAGATATTGGCTTATCAAGTGCTTCACAAGAACAATTAAAAGCGTTAATGAATGCTGTGGATGAGACACGAACAAAATTACAAAATGACAAACTTGAACTAAGTACTGTTATTAATGACTATATTCAAAAAGTTGGTTACTACGAACATATTAAAACCGAAAAAGATGAAGATAAACAAGCAGATATGCGTGCTAACGTCCAAGTCTTAATTGCCGACATCAAACAATTTATGAATGATTATCCTGAATCAACCTTTAATGATTATTTAGAGAACGCTAGTTTACATAGCGCCCAAGATGAAGTTGAAGAAGGTGATTATATTACGCTTATGACTGTGCATATGGCAAAAGGTCTTGAGTATGATTATATTTTTGTTTCAGGACTTGTTGAAGGTGTCTTTCCAAATAACCGAGCGTTGCTTGATGCTGGTCGCGCTGGTGAAGAGGAAGAAAGAAGACTATGTTACGTTGCTTTTACTAGAGCGCGTAAACGGCTTTATTTAACAATGAGTTCGCAATATAACTTTGCGATTGCTTCTGGCGGGAGACCATCACGCTTTATTAGTGAAGCGGGGTTAGGACCACCGAAGATTAAAGAATATCATCCAAAATACGGGACACCGCTCAAAGAAGGTGGTGTTAAACAAGTTAAAAAAGAAGCGCCGCGTTATCGCGCTAATTATGCAGAATACGATTACGCTAGTGATTTTCCTTATGCAGTTAACGATATTGTGGAACATAAAACATTTGGATCAGGAATTGTTACTGCCATTTTTCCAACGCAAACAACAATTGAAGTTAAGTTTGATACTGGCGAAGTAAAGCGACTAATCGCTAGCCCAAAATACTTTAAGGAGAAAAAATAAAGATGGATTATAAAGCAAGAATTCTTTATTTACGCGAAGTTTTAAATAAGTATAACTATGAATATTATGTCCTTAATAATTCGAGTGTTAGTGATGCTGAATATGATAGTTTAATGCAAGAATTAATTGCCCTTGAAAAAGCGCATCCCGATACTTTTGATAAAACAAGTCCGAGCCAAAGAGTTGGTGGCTTTGTTGCAAGTGAATTTAATAAGATTACACATAGTTCAATGATGCTTTCACTTGCGAATGCCTTTAGTGCTGATGACTTACGTGATTTTGATCGTCGTGTCCGCGGTGTTATTAAAAAAGATGTCATTGATTATGTCGTAGAGTTAAAGATTGACGGCTTAGCGATGAGCTTAATGTATATCGACGGAAAGTTAAGTTATGCGGCAACTAGAGGAGACGGTGAAGTTGGGGAAGATGTTACTTCAAATATTGTCACAATTAAAAGTATTCCTTTAACACTTAAAGAAGAAGTTAGTTTTGAAGTGCGTGGCGAAGTATTTATGCCTAAAAAATCTTGGGAAGAATTAAATGCTATTCGTGAAGAAACGGGTGAAGCACTTTTTGCTAATCCGCGTAACGCCGCCGCGGGCTCAATTCGTCAACTCGATTCTAAAATTGCTGCTAGTCGGAAGCTTGATGCTTTTTGGTATTTCTTAGTTGATCCGCTTTCACTAAATATAAAAACGCATTATGATGCTCTTGATTATTTACGCACTTTAGGATTTAAGGTAAATGACAAAATTAAATTATGTAAAGGGATTGAAGAAGTAATTCGGCATATTGAAAAAGTAACATCGCAACGACATGATTTCCCTTATGAAATCGACGGTATTGTCGTGAAAGTTAATGACGTTACAAAGTATGACGAACTTGGTTATACCGCTAAAACGCCACGGTGGGCTACTGCTTATAAATTCCCGCCCGAAGAAGTTGAAACAATACTTGAAGATATTTTCTTTACGGTTGGAAGAACAGGTAAAATAACACCAAACGCTGCACTTAAGCCAGTATTTGTCGCGGGTTCAAAGATTCAAAACGCTACTTTACATAATGCAGCGTTTATCACTGATCGTGACTTAAAAATAGGTGACCATGTTTTTATTCGTAAAGCTGGTGATATTATTCCAGAAGTATTGCGCGCTGTACCAGAAAAAAGAACGGGTGCCGAAAAAGATTTTGTAATGATTGAAAATTGTCCGGTTTGTTTAGAACCGCTTACCTTTAAAGACCCGCTGCATTTTTGTTTAAATGCGTCGTGTCCTGCGCGTTATGAAGAAGGCTTAATTCATTTTGCGAGTCGCGGCGCAATGGATATTGAGGGGCTCGGCGAAAGAATTGTAGAAATTCTTTTCTCACAAAGATTAATTACTAATATTGCTGATATTTATACACTGCACACTAAAAGAGAAGAATTAATGCAGATTGAAGGCTTTGGTGAAAAATCAGTTGATAACTTATTAAACGCTATTGAAAAAAGTAAAGAAAAGTCTTTAGAAAAATTAGTGTTTGGTTTAGGGATTAAAGAATTAGGAGCGAAAACAAGTAAGATTCTAGCCGAGAAGTATATGACTTTAGACGCACTTAGTTGCGCTACTGAAGCAGAACTTTTAACAATTAGAGATATCGGTCCAGTTGCTGCTTCTTCAATTGTGTCTTACTTTAGTAATGAACAAAATTTAGCGTTAATTACTAAACTAAAAGAGTTCGGCTTAAACACGGATTATCTAGGACCCGTTAAAAAAGATAATACTTTCTTCTCTGGTAAGACAATTGTCATTACGGGTAAGTTTGAAAATTATTCACGTGACGAATTAACCGCTCTCTTAGAAAATTTAGGCGCTAAAGTAGCGGGCAGTGTTAGTAAAAAAACTTCACTTGTTGTTGCTGGCGAAGACGCTGGTAGCAAATTAACAAAAGCGCAAGAACTTAATATTGATATATTAAACGAAGAACAATTGCTAAAATTAATTAGCGAAGCATGATATATTACTAGCGAGGATAATTATGAATAAAGAAGAAATAAGAAAGTTAGCAGCAGAGATATTAATAACGCTTACTCCTGAAGAAGAAGCCACTTTTGCCGCAGAATTTGCTTACTTTAAAGAATTAGCGAAGCTTTTAGAAGCTTTACCTAATATTGATGAAAAAGAACCAATGGTGTTCCCTTTTAAAGTAACACAAACATATTTAAAAGAAGACACGCCGGAAGAAAGTCCTGGCGCTAAAGAGATATTAAAAAATAGTAAAAACGCAAAAGACACTTTTGTCGTTATCCCAAAGGTGGTGAAATAATATGCGCTACCTAGGTTTAACAATGACGGAACTTCATGAATTATATGTGTCGGGTAAAGCAACACCATTAGATGTTGTTAATGAAGTAATTGAAGCCTTAACAAAAGATAAAAACAACATTTTAGAAAAAACAATGTATGACGAAGCACGCAGTATGGCGCAAAGTCTTACTAAAGTTGAAAAAGATAATTTACTATGGGGAATTCCTTTTTTAGTCAAAGATAATATCGCAATGAAAGGCATTGAAACAACAGGCAGTAGTAATATACTTAACGGCTTTATACCGCTTTGCAATGCTGAAGTTATTGATAAACTTTTAGCTGCTAAAGCAATTCCTGTTGCAAAAACAACACTTGATGAATTTGGGATGGGTGGCCGCGGTGAAACTGGTCACAAAGGGATAACATATAATCCGTATGGTAAAGAAAGAACACGAATTGTCGGTGGTTCTAGTAGCGGTAGCGCTAGTGGGGTCGCTAGTGGGTATGTTCCTTTTGCGGTTGGTAGTGATACGGGAGACTCAATCCGTAAGCCCGCAAGCTTTGCTGGACTCGTTGGCTTTAAACCAACATGGGGCGAAATTTCGCGTTTTGGTCTATTCGCATTTATGCCAACTTTAGACCATGTTGGATTTTTTACCCGCAGTGTTAGTGAAGCGCGTGTACTTTTTGAAAAGACGAGGGGTTACGATAAAAAAGATGCAACTTCAGTAATGAATGTTCCCTTTAAAACAGAGAAAGATGCAACTTTAAAGGGCAAAAAAGTTGCAGTATTAGAACCTATTTTTGCGTTAATGAAAAATAAATTATTAATTAAAGAATTTCATAATCTAGTCGATAAACTTCGCCAAGCGGGAGCAGTTGTGGACTTTGTTCCGTTTGATAAAGACCTGCTAGCGGCGATATTTCCAACTTACTTTATCTTAAGCTGTGCCGAAGCTAATGTAAGTAACGCATGTTTAACAGGGATTGGCTTTGGTAATAAAGAAGAAGGCGCAAGTTATGAAGAGATCGTTGCTAATACAAGGGGCAAAGGCTTTTCTTCACGGATTAAATACCGTTTAATGTTAGGACAATATGCGCTGAAGAAAGAAAATAGGAATGAATATTATGACCGTGCCCAAAAAGCACGTCGCTTAATTGTTGAAGCAGTGGATAAAGTATTAGAAAATTATGATGTCATCATGCTCCCCGCTGCACCGAATCACGCTCCAACAGTAGATAAACAAAGTGAACCACATAGTGAAATCGAAAATAACTTTATGGCTATTGCTAATTTTGGTGGTAATCCTTCACTTACCCTTCCTTACTTTTTAGATGAAGGTTTGCCGCTTGGTGTTAATTTAACTGGTAAACCGTTTGATGACTTTAATGTGTTAAATATTGCACTTAAAATCGAAGAAATAACCGGGCTTTACAACTTACACGCGGGGTTAAAATCATGAAATACGAAGTAATTATTGGTTTAGAAATTCATATTGAAACAAAAACAAACACAAAGATGTTTTCTAGCGCTTCTAGTCTTTTTGATGCACCTGCGAACAGCAATGTTAGTGTTGTTGATATGGCTTTTCCTGGCACATTACCAACGGTAAATAAAAAGGCAGTGCAAAATGCAATTATGTTAGGTCACGCTTTAAATATGGAAATTGATGATGAATTACATTTTGATCGCAAAAATTATTTTTATAGTGATTTACCAAAAGGTTATCAAATCACCCAACAAAGACGGCCAATTGGTAGTAATGGTTATTTAGATATTTATGTTAATGACACTAAAAAACGCATTCGGATTGAACGCATCCACATGGAAGAAGATACCGCTAAACAGATTCACCTTGGTGAAGTTACACTTATTGACTATAACCGCGCTGGTAATCCGCTTGTGGAACTTGTCACAGAACCAGACTTAAGAAGTGCTGACGAAGCAATGGCGTTTGTGGAAGCAGTGCGTGAAATCGTCACATTCCTCGAAATAAGTGACGGAAAAATGGAAGAAGGATCACTACGCTGTGATGTTAATATTTCACTTCGCCCTGTGGGAGTTTCAAAGTTTGGTAATAAAGTAGAAATTAAAAATATGAACTCAATTTCTAATATTGGCAAAGCAATTGAAACAGAAATTAAACGGCAAAGTGAATTACTTGATAAAGGGCTTGAAGTTGAAAGTGAGACACGGCGGTATGACGATGCCCTTAAAGATACAATTACAATGCGTAAAAAAGATGAAAGCGTTGATTATCGATATATTCCTGAAGGAAATATTTTACCAATTTCTTTAAGCAAGGAATTTATTGATGCAACAATTAGGGAAATGAAAGAGTTACCGAGCGTAAAGCGTGAACGCTATTTTGAAGAATTTAAACTTAACGCTCATGAAGTAAATATCTTGCTACAAGATAAAGATTTAACAAGTTATTTTGATGAAGCAGCGAGGGATGTTAAAAACTATAAGACACTAATTAATTGGGTTATTGGTGAATTTAGTTCGTACTTAAATAAAGAAGGGAAAAACGCTAAAAGTGTAGCATTATCCCCGCAAAACACCTCTAAATTAGTGAATTTAATAGATAATGGCACGATTTCAAATAGCCAAGCGCGTGAATTATTTGCGCACATTATTGAAACTAATGAAGACCCCGAAACAAAAGCGAAAGCACTTAATTTAATGCAAGTTAGTGATACTGACTTTATCCTTAGTGTTATTAACGAAGTAATTAATGAAAATTTAAATGTAATTGATGACATTAAAGCAGGTAAAGATCGGGCTATGGGGTTCTTAGTCGGACAAGTTATGAAAAAGACAAAAGGAAAAGTTAATCCCGCTCTTGCTAGCAAACTGATGAAGCAAGAAATTGATAAGCGCTAAGCAAGCGGAGTTGAGGTGTTCCTTGCCTAACCACCACCATCAAAACAAGGAG
>DBRT01000025.1 GCA_002306335.1 Caryophanales bacterium UBA1361 | reverse complement strand
TGGCAGGGATGGCAGGAATCGAACCCGCAACGACGGTTTTGGAGACCGGAGTTATACCATTTAACTACATCCCTAGCACTTGATATAATACCAAAAGTCCTTTTAAAATACAATTGGATTAATGGATACATTCATAAATTGTAACTTTTAAGTTAATAAACACACGCTCCAGGGATAACAATGCACAAAAAATTAGCGAACGCAAAAATAAAGTGACCGATAGTAAAAAGAGAAGCAAGCACTAAACCAAATATGTTTTTACGGTCAATAGCATAAAGGATAATAGCAACACACGGACATAACACTAGTCCTAAAAGAATTACAATATTAAATAAACTAGCGTAATACATTACCCAACTAATTATGTATAGTAAGACCATTACAAGTGTTGTCACTAAAAGCGGGCTTTGTTTTACATTACTAGCTTCTTCATTTGTTAACAGAGTTAAAGATGCGATCATTAGTACTTGTATTATAGTTGTCGCTATATCAACACCCTTTGTCACTGATTCAACTCTTAAAGGGTCAAAAGCGGGAGGTATTATAGCCCACACTAAATTAGGAATTAAAATAACAGCAAAAAGGATAATTGCTGGTATTTCTAAATTAAATTTATATTTTTTAAGCATAACTTTACGCTCCTAAATTACGATTATATTCAATTATCTTTTCGTTAACGCGTGTATTGAATCTAGCGTAGCGACTATTAGCGAAATCAACCATGAATATTGGCATCACACTTAGCCACTCATCAAAAGCTTTATTATTTAATAATTTAGCGTTACTAGTCGCGGCAATATTAATAAGTGACCACCTACCTAATGTCCCTAGTGGATCTTTTAAATAATCAGGTGTGAGTTGTGCTTGATTGACTCTAAAGAAATCACTATCCGCTAAAGTTTTAAGATAAGCTGCTTCTTCATTAATAAGTGGCACAATATCTCTTACATAACGCTTGTTATGCCACTTTGAACGAATCGCATCATTTCGTTCGTAAAATAGTGTTTTCTGCGCTGCATCAGCGCTCCCGTCATCTTTCAGTAATAATACTATACCGCCGTGAGTCGGTCCTAAAACATCAAAGTAAAGTAAATCATTAAGCGGTATTGCGCTTGTGTGATGGATAAAATCGTTTAGCCCTAACGGATTACCAACAAAACGAAGGTCAATTAAATAATTAAGGAATTCATTAATATTACTTTCGCCTGTATAAATATGTTGAACATCTAAAATCACAAATTCTTGTGGACGATTTTCTAAAAAGTCATAAATATCTTTTAAATAATAAAAGAGATTCGTATCAAGTAAACCGTGCTTTGTATACCATTCACCTTCAACATAACTAATCCGCACATCAAAATAGCGGACACCACGATTAAGTAGCACCTTAGCGCCGTCTTGCTGTGCTTTTAACACTCGCACTAACCCGCCTTTAAAAACGGCGTTTACGGCCTTATTTTTCACTATTCCTGATTCGGCTGGATCAGGGGCACTAAGTAGATTAATATTGCTGCTAAAAGCATCATGCGCTCCGAGCATGGCAATATCCACTACACGCGTATCAGCGGCAATATTAGCGTCTTTTAAAATATTTGCATATTTGTCATTCTTATAACCGATACGCGCAGTACGCGGTATATACATTACTATTGCGAGTAATGTAATGATAACTCCAAGCGTCGCACTAAATTTTTTAAATGTTTTTTTCTTTTTCTTTCCCATAGTAATATTATCGCATATTAACAAAAAAGGAACTACTTTGAAGTAGTCCCTTGTGTATCTTTTCTTCGTAACTAATTAATTATTTACGACTATTAAAGGCTGTGTGTTCAGCTTCAAGTAAAGCAGTGCGATAGCCACCAATATTCATAGTACAACCAACTTCAGCACCATTTGCTAATTTAGCAGCAGTTCCTAAAGCTTCGCTAACGGTTTTACCTTCAATGTATTCGACTAAGCTTGCAGCTTGTTCGTACCATTCTTTTTCGATTGGGCTTGCAACTTTCATGCCATATTCTTCTTTAAGTTCTTGTTTACCTTTTACGCGTTTATTATCATAATCAACTTGTTTTAAGCCAGATTTAATAACTGCTTTACCTTCACTATTTTCATAGCGAACTTGGAAAGTATCAATGCGTGCCGCTAAGACTTTTTTGCCTTCGGTAAAGACAGCACCACCAATGGTCCAGTCTTGTCCTTCAACAGCACCAGTTGCGCCGTCTTTGCTAACAGCGTTAACACCACCAACACCTAATCCTTTAACTTCACCTTCAAAAGTAACTTTATTAAGGACAGCGTCTTCAAGGGCGGCAACCCAAGCGTTAACATGGATTGTATTACCAATTGTTGCACCATCAGTTAATTTCGTACCAGTCATGCCAGCTTTAACTTCGGCAACTGTTTTACCAACGGCCCAATTTTCAAATGCTTCAGCTTGTTCGTACCATTCTTTTTCGATTGGGCTCGCAACTTTCATGCCGTAACCATCTAAAAGTTCCCATTTAGATTTAACATCACCATTAGTTTCGGTTTTAAGTACAACTGCTTCTTCAGCAATTTTTGCATAAAGTTGGACAGTGTCAAGCCGTAAGTTTTTAATAACATCTGCTTCTAAAACAACAGCGACATAATCAACAGTTGTTTCAATATCAAATTCATTATCAGCGCGTGTTGCGGCATATTTTGCAAGACTGCCAAAACCAAATGATTTTTGCACCGCTGGTGTTTCTGAAACTGGCTTTTCACTACTTCCGCCTTTACAGCCAGTTAATAGCAATGCACTACCGACTAATGCTAGTAATAAGTTTCTTTTTTTCATATATATCATTCTCCTTTATTTTCTTCTTACTGCGCATATAATGTTAATAAATATTATTAAGAAAAGCA
>DBRT01000003.1:7303-31355 GCA_002306335.1 Caryophanales bacterium UBA1361 | reverse complement strand
ATGAGTTGTCCTAATTAATACAATTTCGAGTGTAATCGTTCAATCATACAACCCCCTAGATTATTATCATTCAGACAGAGGACTTTCGATGTAAGAATAGCGGCGTGCAAAGCTATAATTTTTGTTGCTATTTTCTTGCTAATTTAGTATGCAATTTATATAGATTATGAAAGTTTATGTTTATAGTTTTTCAAGTTCATCTAAAAGCATAGTGTCTTTGTCAGGAATCAAATAATCTGCTTCGTTTGCATTAATTATTTTAGAACTAATAAGAACATCAACATATAAATCTAAAAACCGGTCATATGGTGTATCAAATCTATTATTGAGATTATCTTGAATGTCTTTATCTAATTCCATTTTTTTGAAAAGAAGTGCTAAAAAAGGATAGGGATTACGAATATCGCATTTACCAAAATCATAAATAAACAACCACGTAGCAAAATTAAATGCTGTTTTTCTATCATGCACCTCATGTTTTAAATACTTCATTCACTCCGCTACTAAGGTTTCCCAGCCAAATGTAGAAACTAGTTGGTAAACAGTATTTTTAATTTTTTGTATATTTGGTATTTCTTCACCATCAATACAATTTTGTGAAAATAATTCTATGTTTAGAATATTTTTTACTATGCTCTTATCATTTAACTTGATTTATTAATAGTTAAATTTCCTTAATCCTATTTCTCATCAAATTTATTATAGGCATTTATTCCGTGTTTTTCAGAAGTATTATTGCCTATTTTGTAAATTTATAAATTATCTTTTTTTCTAAGTTTTGTTTTTTGTGAAGCGTGACCCTTTTTCAATAGCGTCTTTCTCCCATTCACCAATAACGTCGTCATCAATTTCTTTAAGCAGTTTTTTAATTTCGTTATCTTTTGTAATCTTTTTAAAAAGATCAGGCCGACGTTCGCGAGTAATACGTAAACTCTCTTTTAGCCGCCACTTACGAATCGCTGCGTGATTACCAGAATACAAAATAGTAGGAACAGTATATCCTCTAAAGTCATATGGCTCCGTATATTGCGGATATTCAAGTAAATGGTAATCAAAGCTTTCAATATCTAAACTTTCGGTGCTAATTACTTCATCAAGTAAACGAATAGTAGCGTCACTAATGACCATCGCGCCAAGTTCACCGCCAGTTAAGATGTAGTCGCCGATTGATATTTCTTCATCGATAAAGTTATTCACTCTTTCGTCAATTCCTTCATAATGGCCACAGATAAAGATTAAATGTTCTTTTTGACTTAGCGCTGTTGCTTTCATATTAGTAAGGACATTGCCGCGCGGTGAAAGTAACAGCTTATGACCAGAGTCAACACTTTCAAGTGCTTTAACAATTGGTTCAGCTTGAAGAATCATCCCTGCTCCACCACCGACAGGTGGAGTATCAACTCTATTCCATTTGTTATCAGCGAAGTCACGGATATTAACAATATCAAAAGTTACATGGCCTTGAAGTCTCGCTTTTTTAATAATTGATGTTTCAAGGAAATTGGTAAACATTTCGGGAAATAATGTTAATATTGTAATCTTCATAACATACCCTCAATTGGTCGAAATACTATTGTTTTGCTCGCTAAATCAGTGGAAACGATGAATTCTTCGATATATGGAATTAGAATATTACTACCGTCTTCCCTTTTTACTCTTAAAGTGTGGTAAGCAGCGTATTCAAGTATTTCAATAACTTCACCCACAAGTGTTTCATCTTCTAAAACGACTTTCATCCCTAAAAGGTCATCAAAGAAAAAGTAACCTTCTTCAAGGGTGATGTCTTTCTTAGCGATGAAAAGAAATCCTTTTAGATAATTCTCGGCAATATTGATGTTATCAATTTCGGCAAAGGTAACTATTAATAGTCCTTTTTGTTCACGAACACTTTGAATGGTTAATGTTTCAGTTTTAGAAGTAGTATTATTTTTTACTAATACTTTATTACCAACTTCAAAACGTTCCTCCGCAAAAGAAGTAGTCGGTTTAATTTTAAGTGCACCCTTTAAGGCATGCGTTTCAACAATATAACCTATTTTTAAATAATCTTTGTTCATAATTTTATTATATCAATTTAAAAAAACTCTCGAGTGAGAGTTATTTATTTTCGTCTAGTGCTTCAAAACGTAAGAAGACATGTTCTTCGTCAAGTTTACCGGCGACAGACACTACTTCACGTAATGCATTAGCGACAACACCGCGACGTCCAATTAAGACGGCAATATCATCACTTTCGGCAAAGATGTTAATAATAATACGATGGCCTTCGTTAGTTTGACGAATAAGTAAAGCTTGTTCGTTTTTCACTAATGGGGTAATAATCGTGCGCACTAATGCTTCGTAGTCACGCATAATTATTTACCTGACTTTTTTGATTTTGCGAATTCTTCGTTAATGCCTTGGGAGCGGAATAAAGCTTTAACGGTTGCACTTGGTTGCGCCCCATTTCCTAACCATTTAAGCGCTAATTCGCGATCGATAACGGCTTCTTTAAGATCTTTCTTTGGATCATAGTGTCCAATTTGTTCGATAATACGGCCATCACGGGCATAGCGACTATCAGCGGCAACAATCCGATAATGTGGATCATGAGTGCGGCCAACACGGGTTAATCTAATTTTAACTGCCATATAAGTAATCCTCCTTTTTATACCGTGATAAGTTTAGCGTGACTCGTTTACTTAGTCAAGTAATTTTACTTAACTTTAGTTAAATTAGTATGTATATCTTTTATTTTTCTTAAAATTGACTAAAATAGGTATATTAAAAACAAGGAGCAATTTATGAAAAATCTACTAAATAAGCTGTTCAAGTTTGAAGAAAGAAAAGCAAACTTGACAAGTGAAATTTTAGGAGGATTAGTCACCTTTTTAGCGATGATTTATATTCTCCCAACAAACGCTGGTATTTTAAGTGATATGGGCATGGACAAAAGCGGAGTCTTCGTTGCTACTGCTATCGTTAGTGCTATTGTTAGTTTAGTGATGGGACTTTACGGTAATTTCCCGATCGTCCTAAGTGCAGGCATGGGGGTTAACGCTTACCTAGCTTACGTAGTTTATGGAGCGCTAGGTTCATGGCAAGCAGCCTTGCTTGTGATGTTTTTTGCCGGTATTATTTTTGCGGTGATTAGTCTTTCACCATTACGGAAGATGATGATTGATGCGATTCCTAATGACATCAAATATATTATCAGCGCAGGGCTAGGTGCCTTCATTGCTTTTGTCGGCTTTAAAAGCAGTGGTTTTATTGTTGGTAGTCCTGAGACTTTAGTGTCACTTGGGAACTTACGTGATCCAATGGTCTTACTTTCTTTATTCGGTGTTTTACTTGTTGTTATCTTTATGTTTTCCAGCAATAAGCGGTTAAATCAACTCGCAATACCAATTGCAATGATCATTGTTGTTGTTGTTTCTGTCGCGGTGTGGAATATCTTTGCATTACCAGAAGCAACTGACGCTCGGCGTCCAATTGCTTTCCATTTTACTAATATTAAAAATATGTTTAGTAATCCAGCATCGTGGGGTGGACAAGGTTTTGAAAAAGTCGCTTTTAAGATTTTCGATAAAGAAACATGGGGCACTGCTTTAAGCAATCCTTCAACATACGCCTTTATCTTCTCACTAGTACTCGTTAATCTTTTTGATACGACAGCGACAATTTTAGCTGTGGGACGTGGCGCTGGTATTATCGACGCTGATGGGAAGATGGTTGGTGGTCATAAAGTAGTGGCCGCTGATTCTTTTGGTGCCGTTATCTGTGCGCCGCTTGGTACAAGTACAGTAACTTCATTTTCCGAAAGTGGGATTGCTGTTGAAATGGGTGCTAAGACTGGTTTAGCGGCAGTTGTAGCGGGATTTATGTTCTTACTTAGTGCTTTTATTTACCCAATCTTTTATATTTTTACCGAACCAGCGGTTACAAGTATGGCACTTATCAGTGTTGGTGGCTTAATCTTTGTTGGTAACTTAAAAGATGTTAACTTTGATGATCGCATTATTGGTTTTACAGCTTTCTTTACAATTATGCTTATTTTACTTACTTACTCGATTAGTGATGGCTTAGGTTTAGGACTTATCATGTATGTCATTATGATGTTTGTTAGTAAGCGTGGTAAAGAAGTTAAAATACCGATGTATGTTGTAGCGGGAGTATTTGTTATCTACTTTATCCTTAAAGCTTTAGTTTAAACATAAGTTTAATAAACGCTAATAGCCCACTTTACGAAAGAGTGGGCTTTTTTAAAATTTTAGTAATTACTCTTTACATAAGAGTAGTCTTTTGGTATATTAATGGAGCGCAAAGTCGCTGTGGTCCGCTGCCAAAAGGTAAGAACACGAAAATAATATTGCAGGAAGGAGCGAGTTATTCATGAATAAAAATTTAGTTAATGAAATTAACGCTTCTCAACTTCGTACCGATCTTCCCGAATTCAGTAGTGGTGATACTGTCAAGGTCGCTGTTAAAATTCGTGAAGGTGACAAAGAACGGATTCAATTTTTTGAAGGCGTGGTCATTGCTATGCAAGGCGCAGGCGTCAACCACACATTCACTGTCCGCAAGATGTCAAGTGGTATTGGTGTTGAGCGTGTTTTCTTCACTCATTCACCAGTCATTGACAGTGTGGAAGTTCTCCGTCGCGGGAAAGTTCGTCGGAACAAAATTTATTACATTCGTAAATTATCTGGTCGTAAAGCCCGAATTAAAGAGAAGAAATAAGTTAAAATCATTTATGAGAGAAAGCCAGAAAACTGGCTTTTTTTCTTATAAAACGAGTATTTATTTGTGATAATAAGTAGGAAAATGTACATCAAATGTACATTTCGTTATATAATTACTATATGGTCAAAGAAGAAGTACTTATTAATGAAGAAATAAGTGAAGCAGAGATAAATCGGAAAAATAAACCCAGACTACGTAAAGCGTTTAGTGTGACGTGGACTATTTTACTCGTGACCGCTATTGTTGTTTCGCTTTTTGTGACTTATGTTGATTTAACTTACACCCCAGTTTATGTTGATGGACCAAGTATGCAACCAACACTCAATGACTTTCATCACCGCTATTATGAATTTGGCTTAATGGACGAAAGACCAAAAGCCCGCAACAATATTAAGCGTGGTGATATCGTTGTATTTCGGCGTAACGGTATTAACATTATTAAGCGTGTGATTGCTTTGCCACTAGAAACTATTCAAATTATTGATAACCCGACAGGGGACGAAGTTTTTATTACACTGCCTGAAGCAACCGAGAAATTTAAACTCGATGAGCCCTACTTATCAACAAGTAATCGTTATACAACCGCAACATATTTAAACGATAGTTCTCCAAAATATGAAAACGGACTTAAAGAACCGTTAACTTTAGAAGAGAAAACTTATTACTTAATGGGTGATAACCGTGCAAATTCCAGTGATTCACGGGCAATTGGTCCTGTTCATTTTGACAATATCAGCGGCAAATTAGTCGTAATTCAAGGTTATACGGAAAATGTTGAAGTTAGTGAATCAGGTAAAGTTAAATTTATTGGTCAGCATTATTATGTGCTGTGGAAATGGCGGTACTACTAATGAGTAAACAAATTGGTTGGTTCCCAGGTCACATGCAAAAAGCGACACGCAAGCTTATTGAAACGCTAAAGATGGTTGATATTATCGTTGAATTAGGTGATGCACGGATCCCCCACAGTAGTCGCGCTACTTACTTAACGGCGATTATTGAACGAAAGCCAAATCTTTATGTTTTAACTAAGGCCGACTTAGCTGATCCTAAAAGAGTAAGTAAACATACAGAAAAATTAAATGTTTTAGCGGGTAATTTAAATGAACGGAAATTTGTGCGACAAATATTAGCAAAGATTAAAGAAATCGGGCAACCAATAATTGAACGTGATGTGCGTCGCGGATTAATACCACGACCTTTAGCGGTAATGATTGTCGGGATTCCTAATGTTGGTAAATCAACACTTATTAATAAACTCGCGGGACGCAAAGCCGCAAGTGTGCAAAATAAACCAGGGCATACTCGCGCTAATCAGTATATTAGAGTGAGTGAAGAAATTGCCTTAATTGATACACCAGGAATTTTATCACCTAATTATGATGAAGAAGATACAAGCATGAAATTAGCGCTTATAGGTACAATTAGACAAGAGATTTTACCAACGCATACAATGGCAGAGTATTTAGTAAATTACTTAAAAACATATTACTTTGAAGAAATGGTAGCTTTTTACGATATTGATATTAAAGAAGATAGTGACTACCAAACCGTGATTAGTGCTATTGCTACGCGTCGCGGGATTATTGGTGAAGATTTTGATGTTAGTGATCGCACCGAAATCTTAATCTTAAATGAATTTAAAAATGGGCTAATTGGCCGAATTAGTCTAGAGTAGTAAATTAGTGAAATATAAAAAACGACCGCTAGTGGATAACGGTCGCTTTTTAATAGGCGAGACCTTAGTTTTAGACCACAGGTTTTATGACAATTTTTGTCGCATCAAAGAAGAAGAACGGATAATCGTTAGCGGTCACATTAATCCGCACTTTGCCTGAAGTACTTACAGCGTTTGACCCATTTACTGTATAACCTTCATTTTCAAGACTGCCGAAATAGCTATCAACAAAATTAACACCAGGCGCACAAACGATAAATTCATTACGCTCTGTTAATTCAGCGAAATAGTTACCACCAGTAAGACTAGGAACTCTTTCGGTAATACCGTATTTACTTAAGAAAGTTTGAAGTTGATTGGCCGGCCATCCGATATCACTTTCAAGCTTATCAAAGCGAAATGAATCAGCCTTAAGCGCACTAATAACAATATACATAGCGTAATCAAGAACTGGATGATCTTGCATGTATTGGTAGGCAATATTAATTGTGTCTTCGGTGTTAACAGCAATACTAGTCCAACTAAGTTTACTCTATGTGTAGCCAGCTCCTTCAAGTATGGCTTTATAATCTGCTTCGCGATTAGCACCAGGTACTACAATCGCAAAGTACTTATTATTAGCGTCATTATTTTCATGATAATAAGTAGTGGCGATATTTGTTAATGCTGGAACGGTTTCATTAACTCTTTCGCTTGATAAGAAAGTAGCAAGCTTTTGCGTTGGCCAGCCTTCTCTTTTTTCGTAATCCATATTTTCAAGAATATCTTCTTCCGCTACATCGTTAGTAGTTTTTTGACTGCTTTCATCGTCGCCATCAATAATATCTTCAGGACCGTCTCCACCAAAGCATCCAGTTAAGAGCAATCCTAAAAGTAGTGGGATTAGTAAAAATTTTCGTTTTTTCATAATCTTCTNNTCTCCTTTCACTAATCTATATTTTCATTTTAATTCTTAAAAATGAAATCTCAATACTAGCTTAGGCATTTTAGGAACAAAATCACAAATATTTGAAATATTAAAAATAGAAATAGTTAGTTTCTATAATATAATAATGTTAGTAATTGAATTGCTAGCTTGTAAGTTTGGAGTGATAATATGACATATTTTGAATTTGATAATGATGTAAGAAAACACGGACACCTTTATTTAGTGGGAGTTGATGAAGCGGGACGCGGCCCTTTAGCAGGACCTGTGTTTGCTGCCGCGGTTATTTTGCCGCCCTTTTTTAACGATGAGCGAATTAAAGACTCGAAACAATTAACAGCAACGGAGTTACTTGAATTAAGTGACTTAATTAAAGAGAAGGCTCTTGATTACCAAATTGTGCATGTTGACGCTCCCGTTATTGATCAAGTTAATATTTATCAAGCAACAATTTTAGCAATGCAAAAAGCAGTTACTGGCTTAAGTCATGAATTTCATTTTGTGTTAACTGATGCGATGCCGCTATCTAATTTAGAAGTGGGGTACGAAGCAATTATTCAAGGAGATGCGACTTCGCTTAGTGTGGCCGCCGCAAGTATTCTTGCTAAAGTAGCGCGTGATGCTTATATGAATAAACTCGCGAAACTCTATCCGCAATATGATTTTGAAAATAATAAAGGTTATCCAACACGGAAACATTTACAAGCACTTGATACTTATGGCCCAATTAAAGATGTGCATCGCTACTCTTATAAACCAGTGCAAGATGCGCTCAATAAACAAATTAAATTATTTTAATGTGATAAAAAATTAAGTTCTTCCTTATTTATATAATGAGGAACTACAAATGAATAAAAAAGCACGTGATGTTTTACTTTACTTTGCCAGTAAATATGAAGGCAATTACCACGCAATTATTAATGCACTCCGCTCCAAAGAACCAGTTGATGACGCTTTATTTAATAAATATAAAGAAGACTGGGAAAAAGTTGATACCATAACGATTATTGATGAAGACTACCCAGCGCTTTTTAAAACAGTTAATAATCCGCCAATTGTTTTATTTTTAAAAGGTAACAAAGAATTACTTTTTAATTTGGAAAAAGCTATCGCTGTGATTGGTGCTCGAGAGTATAGTGAATACGGTAAAAACATGACTTATGAAATTGTCGAAGGACTCGTTAAAGAAAAATTTACGATTGTTAGTGGCTTAGCGCGCGGTATAGACGGGTTTAGTCATGATGCGTGTTTACGGGCAGGTGGCAACACAATAGCGGTCCTAGGCAGCGGAATTAATTATCCTTATCCTAAATCAAATAAAAAACTATATGACGAAGTTAGTAAGCACGGTCTTTTAATAACTGAGTATCCTAATGATACAAAGCCAGAACCAGATTACTTTAAATTTCGCAATAGACTTGTAGCGGCGCTCACAAAAGCCGTTTTAATCATCGAAGCTAAATATCGCTCAGGCACAATAATAACGGTTGGTTACGCCTTAGAAAAAGGGAGTGATGTTTTCTGTATTCCTGAGCGCGCTGGCCGTAATAGTGGCTGTAATAGACTGATAAAAGATGGTGCTTATCTTGTCGAGAGCGCAAGTGACATTATAAAACTCTGGCCAAACTAAGAAAATAAAAAATGTTTTATTTATTATAAATAAAGAGAAAATTCACAAAGTTTTACATTTGACAAGCGCAAAAAAACCCTCTATATTTTATAACCGATAGGAGGCTTTGTGAAACTAGTAATTGTTGAATCCCCAAGCAAAATTAAAACGATCGAACGCTACTTAAGTGACGAGTACAAAGTACTCGCTAGCTATGGTCATATCGTCGACCTTTCAACACGTGGTCGCAAGAATTTAGGTATTAATCTTGAAACTTTTGAAGGTGACTATGTATTAGATAAGAGTCGGCAAAAAGTTGCAGATACGCTAAAAAAAGCTAAAAATGAAAGTAGTGAAGTCTACCTTGCCACTGACCCTGATCGTGAAGGTGAAGCAATTGCGGTGCACATCGCTAAACTTTTAAACCTTGATTTAAATACGACTAAGCGTCTTGAGTTTCATGAGATTACGCGGGACGGGATTACTAATGCCCTCGCTGCGCCACGCTTGCTTAATGAAGACCTTTTTAATAGCCAAGAAGCTAGAAGAATGCTTGACCGTATTGTTGGCTTTGAACTGTCTAGTCTCTTAAATCAAAAAATAAATGTTAAAAGCGCTGGGCGAGTTCAAAGTGCGGTTTTAAAACTAATCGTTGATAAGGAAAACGAAATCACTGCTTTTGTCCCTGAAGAATATTGGACACTAAAAATTGACACTAAATATGACGATGCTCTTTTTAGTGTGAATTTTAATAAGAGTTACGCTGGTGATACTAAGATTGTTAACGAAGCGATGAAAAATGATATCGTTAGTAAACTAGCGCCTAAAATTGTTGTGACTGATGTTAAAAGTGAAATTAAACACACTAATCCTAAGCCGCCTTTTACCACATCAACCTTGCAACAAGAAGCAAGTAGTAAATTTAAATATAGTGCTTCCCGCACTTCACGGATTATCCAAAAACTCTATGAAGGTATACAAATTAACGGGATTGAAACGGGGTTAGTAACTTATATTCGTACTGACTCGACAAGACTCGCGCCAAGCTTTGTCGCCAATGCATCACAACGCATCGTTAAAGAATATGGGGCCGAATATCTTGGTCGTACTCAAGCGCGTGGTAAAACACTACAAAATGTCCAAGATGCTCACGAAGCGATTCGTCCCACGAACTTAAACTTTACTCCTGATTCAATTAAAGATTCATTAACGAGAGAAGAATATAATTTGTATTCACTTATTTACACACGAGCACTTGCAAGTTTAATGGTCGGTAGTAAAGAACAAGTTACGCGTTATACATTTAATTCAAATGGTACTATTTTCAATGCGACATCAACAATCTTAATATTCCCGGGCTTTAGAAAAATTTATGGGAAAGATGAAGAAACAGTAGATGACTCAGCGCTTCCGCAAATGCATGTTGGTAGTGAATTACCAATTATTGATGTTATAACTGAACAAAAATTTACTGAACCACCTGCGCGTTACAGTGAAGGCCGCTTAATTAAAACGATGGAAGAACTCGGTATTGGTCGACCATCAACTTATGCACCAACGATTGAAATATTACAAAAACGTAAATATGTATCTAGCCTTAAAGGTACGCTTAAGCCAACGGATATTGGCTTTAGACAAATTGATGCTCTTAGCGAATTTTTCCCAAGTATTATTAGTAGTGATTACACTGCTTCAATGGAAAATGAATTAGATAAAATAGCAAATGGCGAAGGCGATAAAGTTGAATTTCTTAGTGATTTCTACAGTGACTTTAGTCAAAAAATTGATGATGCGCGCAAAGGAATGAAGAAACTACCGCCAGAAAAGGTCGGTCGCGATTGTCCAAAGTGTGGCTCAAACTTAGTGTACCGCGAAGGACCATATGGTCGCTTTATTGGCTGCGAAACTTTCCCGAAATGTAAATACACCGAATTCATTGTTGAATACACTGGTGAAAATTGTCCAAAATGTAATGAGCCTTTAACTTATCGTTATGATTCACGTAATCGTAAATATATTCGTTGCTCAAATTATAAAAGTTGTGATTATTCCGCAACTATTAAAAGTACTAGACGTAAAAAATAACTTATTTTTGTAGGGAAATTGCCGTTTTCTTGCTATAATCTCATTGTGGAACAAGTAGTAATTATTGGTGGTGGATTAGCAGGAGTAGAAGCGGCTTTTTTTCTTGCGGAAAAAGGGATTAAAGTTAAGTTATATGAAATGCGTCCTGGTGTCATGACGCCTGCTCATCATAGCGCGAAGCTTGGTGAACTTGTGTGTTCTAATTCATTAAAGAGTAAAGAACTTACAAACGCATGCGGTTTACTTAAGAAAGAAATGGAAATATATAATTCACTAATGACAAGTGTTGCTGCGCGTGTTAGTGTCCCTGGCGGTAATGCTCTTTGCGTTGATCGTGAACTTTATAGCGAAGAAGTAACAAGGATTATTACTACTCATCCGCTTATTAAAGTAGTGAACGAAGAAGTAGTCGAACTTCCTTCTCATGTTCCTGTTATTATTGCCAGCGGACCTTTAACTAGTAAAGGCTTAGAGAACACGATTAGTAAACTTATCGATACAGCGTTTCTACATTTTTTTGACGCTAGTGCACCAATCATTGAAAAAGATTCAATTAATATGGATATCGCTTATTATAAATCGCGCTATGATCAAGGGGACGATGCTTATATTAATTGTCCATTTACAAAAGAAGAATATTATCGATTTTATGATGAATTAATTAACGCTAAACTAGCGCCAATTCATGAAATGGATACGAAATACTTTGATGCCTGTATGCCATTAGAAGTAATAGCGAAGAGAGGACCTAAAACCTTACGCTTTGGACCACTTAAACCGCGCGGTCTTGGTAAAGATGAGCATCATAAACCTTATGCTGTCCTTCAACTTCGGCAAGATAATGTAATTGGCTCACTTTATAACTTAGTCGGCTTTCAAACAAACTTAACTTATGCTGAACAGCGCCGTGTATTTAGACTTATACCCGGTTTAGAAAACGCTGAGTTTGTTCGTTACGGATTAATGCACCGCAATACATTTGTTAATGCACCGCGTGTCCTAAATTTAGATAAGTCACTTAAAGTTAACAATGATATTTATATTGCTGGTCAACTTAGTGGGGTAGAAGGTTATGTTGAAAGTGCCGCTAGCGGGCTTTATGTTGCCCTTAATGTTTACGCTAAAATAAAAGGTGTAAAATTAGAGTATCCGTGTGAGACAATGCTTGGTAGTTTAATGCATTACTTAAATAACGCCAATCCAGAAAACTTTGCTCCAATGAACGCTAATTTTGGAATAGTTCGAGGTGCTACTAAACAAAACCGCATGGAAATTGCCGAGAAATCATTAAAAATAACGCAAAAATATAAGGAGTACATTGAGTCATTAAATGAATAGACCTTTACAAGAGTTTCAAGATTACTTACGTTACACTAGACGCTTTTCAGAAAACACAGTCATTGCTTATATAAGTGACATTGAAACTTTTTATTTATTTCTCGCTAATCAGAATATGCGTGACGACGAGGTTGATAAACCATTAATCCGGTTATATTTAAAAGATCAAATTGATAAATATGTATCGCGGCGCAGCATCCAGCGCCGACTAGCAAGCTTACGCCATTACTATTCATTTTTACAAGATAAGCGCTATGTGAAAGATAATCCCTTTTTAACAGTACAAGCACCAAAAGCAACAAAAGCATTGCCTCGCGTGCTTTATGAAGAAGAGATTCGCTTAATCTTACTCGCTAATGAAAAACGCACTGATTATTTAAGGGATCGTGATCAATTAATTATTGAATTAATGTTTGCAACAGGGTTGCGTGCTAGTGAAGTTATTAATTTAACACTTCAATCTTTTAACTTAAATGAACGCTTTTTAATGGTACTTGGCAAAGGTAAGAAAGAACGAATGGTTCCTTTTACAGACCGAGTACAAGTCTTATTACGCAATTATTTAAATGGTTTACGCAAAGAACTTTTAGCGAAAAGAAAAAGTAGTCAACCGACAAACATTTTATTTCTTAATGCCCAAGGTAATAAATTAACAATCCAAGGGTTACGCTATATATTGCTTTCGATTGAAAAGAAGACGGGGGAGTATGTTAACTTACATCCGCACTTACTCCGCCACTCTTTTGCAACTTATTTATTAGAGAAAGGCGCTAATTTACGGGTCATCCAAGAATTATTAGGGCATGAGTCAATAAACACAACACAAATTTATACGCATGTTAGCGAAGAAAAAATTACAAAAGAGTACTATACTGCTCATCCGCGCGCTAAAAAGAAAATAGACTAATCACTTCATTTAACTTTATAAGTTAACTAGTTGCCTAAACATTTTACCTATGGTAATATACTAATGGCCCAAAAAGGGCTAATACGCACACATTGAATTCCTCGTCCGGTTCTACAGGTGTAGGGACAAGGTTCGAAAATGTGGAGGAAATAACAAAAGGAGGCTCAAACATGAGTGAAGAAGAAAAAGTCGTATTAACTGAGGAGGAAGTAACTCCCGCAATGGAAAATGTCTTACCAGATGAAAATCTACCAGTCATTACCATGAAAAAATTACTTGAAGCTGGGGCACATTTTGGTCACCAAACCAAATTATGGAACCCAAAAATGAAACCATATATTTATGGTTCACGCAACAATGTGCATATCATTGACTTAGAAAAAACAATTGTCAAAATCGAAGAAGCTTACGCTGCATTACGCGAAATTGTTACTCGCGGTGGTAAAGTCTTATTCGTCGGCACCCGTAAACAACATGCAGAACACGTTAAAAGTGAAGCGGAACGAAGTGGTTCATTCTATATGAATAATCGTTGGTTAGGTGGTACATTAACAAACTTTAGAACAATTTCAACTCGCGTAAAATATTTACGTGATTTAGAAATGCAAGAAGCTGAAGGTGCTTTTGATCGTCTACCGAAGAAAGAAGCAATCTTAATTCGTAAAGAAATGAAACGCTTAAATGATAACTTTGAAGGCATTAAAGAAATGCGCAAAGTTCCAGAAGCAGTGTTTGTCGTTAGCACGATTGACGAAGCAAACGCAATTAGAGAAGCACGTAACTTAGGTATTCCAGTGTTCGCACTTGTCGATACAAACTGTAATCCAGATGTCGTTGATTACATTATTCCAAGTAATGATGACGCTACTAAAACCGTGCAATTAATGCTTACTTTATTTGCTGACGCGATTGTTGAAGCAAAAGGTGGTATCCCTGTTTTAGCATATACACGCGATGCTGAACCTGAAACTGAAACATTAGAAGAAGCGTTAAAACATAACGAACCACGTGCCCGTCGCACTGACTCCGAAGAACGGCGTCAAGTTCGCAAAGCGCAGACCCAACACAGCGATAAACCAACACGTGTTCGTAAAACTGAAGCTAAAGAAGAAGGTGAAGCTGCTCCAGAAGTAGCGGAAAAACCTGCTGCTGCAGCTAAACCAAAAAAAGAAAAAGAAGTTAAAGAACCGAAAGCTGAAAAAACTGAAGAGCCAAAAGTGAAAGCTGAACCAAAAGCTAAAGCTCCAAAAGCTCCAAAAGTTGAAGAAGTGAAAACTGAAGAAGTAAAAACTGAGAAAGAAGGAGAATAATTAATGGCAAGTTTAATCGATAAAATTAAAGAATTGCGTGAACTTACCGGCGCAGGAATGATGGACTGTAAAAAAGCCCTCGTTGAAAACGGTGAAGATGTTGATAAAGCTAAAGATTGGCTTCGTGAGCAAGGTATCACGACCGCTGCGAAGAAAAGCGGCCGGATTGCTGCTGAAGGCTTAGCGCTTGCAAAAATAGAAGATGGCTACGCTGCTATTGTTGAAGTTAACTGTGAAACTGACTTTGTTAGTCGCGGTGATGACTTTAAAGCGTTAGTGAACACTGTTCTTGATTTATTGCTCAAACATAAACCTGCTAATAAAGAAGCAGCGGATGCAATTATTAATCCACTTTTAGTTGAAGCAACAGTAAAGATTGGTGAAAAATTATCATTCCGTCGTTTTGAACTCGTTAAGGTTGAAGACCGTGGTGCAACTTACATTCATATGGGTGGTAAAATTGCTACTGTCGTACTCTTAGATAAGAAAAATGACGAATTAGCGCATGGCTTAACAATGCACATTGCTGCGAATAGTCCAAGCTATATTACCACTGATGATATTACCGAAGAAGATTACAATCATGAACGCGGTATTCAACTTGAAATTACTAAAAACGATCCACGTTTAGCAGACAAACCAGAAAAAATGCTTAAAAACATCGTTGAAGGTAAAATTAGAAAATACTTTAGTGATTTAGTCTTAGCCGAACAAACATATTTAATGGACGATACAAAGAAAGTTGGTCAAGCCCTAAAAGATCTTGACAATAAAGTCTTAGTGATGTTCCGTTACCAAGTCGGTGAAGGAATTGAAAAACGTCAAGAAGATTTCGCCGCTGAAGTCTTTGGTCAAATTAAATAATAAACCACAAAAAGAAAACACCTTCGGGTGTTTTTTTGGAGGAAAAAAGTATGGTATATAAAAGAGTGCTCTTAAAACTAAGTGGAGAAGCCCTTGCCGGTGATAAAAAAAGCGGAATTTATGATCCAAAAGTATTATCCGCGATTTTAAATTTTGTCAAATCATTCCGCCATCATCAAAAATGGGAAATTGGTATCGTTGTTGGCGCTGGTAATATTTGGCGGGGGAAAAACGCTGAACTTATTGGTTTTGACCCTGCTGCTGCTGATTATATGGGGATGACTGCGACATTTTTGAACTCACTAGCGCTGAAAGATTATTTTACGCAAAATGATTTACCTGCTGTTGTCTTAAACGCTTTTGCGGTTGAAGGACTTGCGGAAAAAACTAGTCCAGAATTAGCAAAAAAACATTTAGCGAAGGGAGAAGTTGTCATTTTTGGTGGTGGTACAGGTAAACCGTTCTACACGACTGATACAGGTGCAGCACTCCGCGCTATTGATATGAATGCTGACCTAATTATTTTCGTAAAAGACGGTGTTGACGCTGTTTACACTAAAAATCCGCATCAATATAAAGATGCACAAAAAATAACCCAAGTCACTTACCAAGAACTAATTGATCTTAAAGTTGAAGCGATGGATTTAAGCGCCCTAGAAGTACTAAATAAAACGAACATCACAAGTTTTGTCATTGGTATGGATGAAGTTTTAAACTTCGAACCACTTGAAGAACACATGGAAATTGGTACAATTATAACGAAGAGGTAAAAAATATGGATGAATATGCATTACTCGCTGAAGAGCGAATGGAAAAATCAATTTTGAATTTACAAAGTGAATTTTCAACACTCCGCACCGGACGGGCAAGTGCGGCGTTACTTGACCGGATTGAATGTGATTATTACGGTGAAAAAATGCCAATTAATCAAATTAGTTCAATTAGTGTCCCTGAACCGCGTCAACTTTTAATTAAGCCTTATGATAAAGGTGATATGCGTTCAATTTTAGCGGCAATTAACGCCTCAACACTGGGGATTAACCCGATTAATGATGGCGATACAATTCGCTTAATCTTACCCCCACTTACCGAAGAGCGGCGCCGTGATTTAGTGAAACAAGCTAAAAAGTTTACGGAAGAAGCAAAAATTGCCATTCGTAATATTCGGCGTGACGCTAATACGAGTATTAAAAATGATAAAGATTTAAGTGAAGACATGAGCAAAAGAGCAGAAGAAGCTGTGCAAAAAGTTACTGACGAATATGTCAAAAAAGCTGATGATTTACTTAAAGAAAAAGAAGAAGAAATCTTAACCGTTTAATGTAAATTAACAACTATGAATTAAGCCTTTTACAAGGCTTTTTTCTTTTGTAACACACTAGTGTGTTATCCTAAAATTAATATAAGAGCCAAAAGTAATAAGTAAATCGCGGAAAACATTATTATTCTAGCGAAGAAGACCTGCGGCTTATGTGGGTTAAGAAGCGAAAAGTCTATACTGATACAATCATAAAATTTAATGAAAAAGTAGTGATCTCTTTCCCATCTTTTGATAAAGATTATCCGTTGTATCCTTATTAAAGCTATTAGTGAAATAAATTATTTTTACAAACGCTTTTCTTTTTTAACATTTTAAAAATGTTATTTAATGAAAATAGTTATTCTTATTGTATAATTTAACATATGAGTAAGACGAAGATTACAAACTATGAAAATTATGGCATTAAACATATTGCTTTTATTTTAGATGGTAATGGTAGATGGGCAAAGGCGCGTAAAAGACCAAGAACTTATGGTCATGAAAAAGGTTTTTCCAGTCTTTTTGATGTTGGTATTGCTGTTAGTAAACATAATATCCCCTTTATGAGTGTATACGCTTTTTCTACAGAAAACTGGTCACGACCAAAAAAAGAAGTCGATTTTTTATTTAGAACACTCGAAAAAAGATTACATAGTGTGTTAAAGAAAGTACAAAAACATAATATTAAAATTGTGACTTCTGGTGACTTAAAAAGATTACCTGAATCAACACAACAAGCGATTAATTACGCAAAAGAAGAATCAAAAAATAATACGGGCACCACATTAAATATTTGTATAAATTATGGTGGTAAAGATGAAATCGTTCGTGCGATTAAAAGACTAGCAGCAGATGAAAGTGTTAATATTCAAGCATTAACACCTGACACTTTTGAAAATTATTTAGATACAAGCGGAATGCCGCCGGTTGATCTTTTAGTGCGTACGAGTGGCGAAATGCGCCTTAGTAATTATATGCTGTGGCAACTAGCCTACGCTGAAATTATATTTACCCCAACTTATTGGCCGGATTATGACGAAGAGTGTCTCGTCCGTGATTTAGAAGAATACGCAAAAAGAACGCGCAGGTTTGGAGGATTATAGTGATGGAAACTAATGAAATTAAACCAAAAACCAAACGGACTTCAACGATTAAAATATCACTAAATGAAATTAGTGAAGCAACAAAGAAGTCAATGAAGACCCGCACAATTACTTCGATTATTTTAGCGGTAATCGCTGTTCCTGCCTTGCTTTTAGGTGGGTGGTACTTTTTAGCGCTTGTGTTCTTTGTGTCAATTATTGCTGTGCTTGAAATTATGCGTGGCACGAAAATATCAAAACGCTACTGGTGTGTGTATATCTTAGCGATTGTTTCAACTGTTGCCCTTATCTTTTGGATTTTTATTAAAAATAATATAATGGCTAATATTAAGGCCGGATACTCGTGGTGGGATATTTCAAAGTGGGTGGTGGAAAACGGTTTTGAATCAATTCAAGTATCAAGTTTCTTACTTGCGACCATTTTAATTGGTCTATTTATCTTAATTGTGTTTGATCCGCATCTTGGTTTTGATATCGCGGCGTATTTATTCTTGTTAGTGCTCTTTGCCGGGTTTGGGTTCCAAGCTTTCTTATTCTTAAGGCTTTATCCGCAATATATTGCTGATCGTCCTGACATTACTTTTAACACGAATATTATTACGAGCGCATTCCTTATCATTTATGTAATTTTAGGAACAATTATGAATGATATTGGTGCTTATTTTATCGGTGTGTTATTTGGTAAAAATAAGATGGTACCACGGATTTCCCCAAATAAAACATGGGAAGGCTTTGCTGGTGGTGTTTTCTTTTCGATTGTTGTTAGTTTTTTATTCGCCTTAATTGTGTCGTGGATTGGTTATCCGGTTTTACCATTTTTGAGTCATAAGGAGTGGTATTATTTATTACTCATCTCAATTTTAATGCCGCTTGCGGCAAATATTGGTGACTTATTCTTTAGCGCTACCAAAAGACATTTAGCGATTAAGGATTATGGTTCGATTTTAATTGGTCATGGCGGTATTTTAGACCGTGTTGATTCACTTTTAATGGTTAGTATTGTGACGGCAATGCTAATCATCTTAATAAATAACGGATGGAGTATACTCGTCTAGAAGGAAGTTAGTATGGAATTTTTAAGTACAATATTAAACATTATTTTATTTTTAGTAATGCTTGGTGTATTAATCACCATTCACGAATTAGGCCACTTTATTGCTGCGAAGATATTTAGAGTGTATGTCTTTGAATTTGCGATTGGGTTTGGTCCTAAAATTTTCCGCAAGAAAAAAGGAGAAACTTATTATTCATTACGCGCATTGCCGCTTGGGGGATATGTTGCGATGCTCGGCGAAGAAGATGCTGTGCCTGATGAATTTGTAAATGAAGAAATTCCCAAAGAACGGAGTTTAATCGGCATTAATCGTGGCAAAAGGGCATTAATTATGTCAGCGGGTATTATTATGAACTTAGTGTTAGGCTACGCTATATTCTTATTCGCTAATGGGGTTTTACCGCAAACCGGGTTATCAATTCGTTTAGAAGTTAAAGAAGATAGTCCTGTATATGCAATGGGGATACGCAGTGATGACCGCATTGATTTTAAAGAAACGAAGATTGATGGTTATACGATTCAGTACTTCGGTGAAGGGAAGCTCGACGCTGAAGCACTTGAACCAGAATATTATGTTTTATTTCAACCAAAGAGTTTAGATGACTTAACTTTTGGTGGTGAGTCGCTTGTCCTTTTAAAAATTGGCGCGACTGATTTAGCGAGTGAAAATTCGTTTTACACTGATTTAAAAGATACAGATGTGTTAACCTTTACCGCAACTTTCTTACGCGGTGAAACTTATGAAACTGCGGAGCGTATTGAAAAAGTATTAACACTTAGTACTGAACCAAAAAATCCCGATAAATTAACAGACGGGTATAAATTTGTGTCCGCTGGTTTTAATTTAACGAAATTTAAATATCGCAATAACTTTAGTGAAACATTCACCGCCGCCAATAAAGATTTTATCAGTAGTGTTACGGCAGTAGCGCGCGGCCTCAAGTCATTATTTAGCGATGGTCTTAAAAATGTTAGTGGACCAGTGGGGATTTTTAATATTTCTAGTCAAACACTTAAGAATCATGGTTTAGCACCTTATTTATTCTTATGGGGTTTAATTAGTATTAACTTAGCGCTCTTTAACTTACTACCGTTCCCACCACTTGATGGATGGCACTTATTAGTGGTAACAGTTGAAGCGATTACTCGTCAAGAAATTAGTCCTAAATTTAAACAAATTGCCTCAATGATTGGTGCAATTCTTTTGATTGGCTTAACACTTGTTATTTTAGCGAAAGATATTTTTGGCTTCGTAGGAGTTATTTTATAGATGGGAAACGTTAGTGCTCGTTTTTTTGCGTCAATTAATTATGAAAACGACAAGAAAATTGGGTTAACGTTTTTAGAATGGAAAAAAGTTGATGAAGTGTGGCACTACACACTTTTAAAAGAAAAACCGTGGAATTTTGAAGACTATCTAGATTTTAGTGATGCGTTAATGAGTATTCCTTATGCATATAAAGTGAGTTATGCTTACACTAAATTACCGCGTATTGAAGATGCTTTAGCGCTTTTTAAACCGTGGCATTTACATACTTATCTTAGTGAAAGCAACTATGTTATTATGGTCGTTGGCAATGATACATTACGCTTTACTTTTACCGATGAAGTTAGTGCGCTTGACGCTAAAGCGGTGCTTTATGAATTTTCTTTACTCTTAAAAGAACTATCTTATAACTTCGCCTTAGAAACAGTTGTCATTAGTAGTGCACAGGAAGAAGACGAGGAAGACGAATTTTCACTTGGGAGTGAAAGACCCTTTATCGAAGATGATGATGACGATGAAGAATATTTTGATGAAGAAGATGACACGGGTGTAGCAGATTGCGATCCTCTAGATCCAAATGAAAACTGTGAAAGAAGTCTTGAATATCACGACGGGTTAGAAGATAAACTAAAAGAAAATTACGAAAAAATGGTTAAAGAGCGGCAAAAAAGAAGGCACGCTAAAGGAGCTTTTAATCTTACCGAAATTAAAGATTTAGAACATAAAGAAGTTGATGAAGGTGTGGACTTTGACGGTGAAATATATAGTTATGATAGGCGTCCGACAAAGCACGGTGTCACTTATACACTCGGTATTGGCAAAGACGCTCATGGTATTTTAGTACGATTTTATATTAATAAACGTGGCGCGAAGCAAGATGAAGTGTTAAAAGCACTAAAGACGGGACGCTTTGTGCGTGTACAAGGTTATATCGCTATTGATAATTTCCGCGGTCAAACTAAAATTGTTAGAGGGCGCGACATTGATGAAATTGCTGCACCACCATTACCGACAGATGATTACGAAGGTCGGAAACGCATCGAATTACATCTACACACTAAAATGTCAGCGCTTGATGCCGTAAGTACGATTGATGAATATTGTGAACTTGCTAAAAATATGGGCCATGAAGCGATTGCACTTACTGATCACGGTGTTGTGCAAGCCTTTCCTGAAGCCCAAAAAGCCGGGAAGAAATATGATATTAAAATAATTTATGGTAGTGAACTATATGTTATCGATGAAACATTAAAAGTCGTTAATAACCCTGCACCAATTATTTTAAATAATGCCCGATATGTAATTTTTGACTTAGAAACAACAGGGCTAAGTGCTCGCTATAACGAAATTATTGAATTTGGCGCTGTGCGTGTGGAGCACGGCCTAGTGACGGCGCGGCTTGATATTTTAATTAATCCAGGTATTGTCGTTCCTGAACATATTACACGCATTACAAAAATTACAAATGCGATGCTGCGCGGTAAACCTAAACTAGATGATGTCCTTGATGAGATTTTAGAGTTTTTAGGTGATGACATTTTAGTGTCACATAATGCCGAGTTTGACTTAGGATTTTTAAACGCTAATTTGCGTAAAAGAGGACGGAACCCGCTTAACAATCCAACAATTGACACTTTAGCGTTATCGCGCTATTTATTCCCAGAATCACGTGGTCACCGATTAGGTGTTTTAGCCCGCAATTTAGAGGTGTTTTATGATGAAGACGGGGCGCACCGTGCGGATTACGATGCGGAAGTTTTAAATAGTATTTGGCAAGCAATGCTTACAAAATTAACGGAAGACGATCAATATTTAACACATGCCGCCCTTGCGGAGTTAAAACTAACACAAGCTGCGCTCCAATACTTATGGCCAGCGCACGCTACAGTGTACGTGAAAAATAAAGACGGACTTCGTGATTTATATAAATTAGTGAGTGTGTCTCATACCGAATTCTCCACCGATATTCCAAAAACGCCGCGCTCCATGCTTTTAAGCCATCGTGATAATTTACTAATCGGGTCAGGATGTTTTAACGGTGAAGTATTTGAAACTGCAGCGCGCTTTGATGAAGACCGCTTGCTTAAAGTAATGGAATTTTATGATTTTATTGAAATTCAACCATACAGCAATTACTCTTACTTAATTAATATGGGTGAATTAGATAGTGAAGAGCATCTTAAAAAAGTTATTGGCGATATTAAAAGCGCTGCGCAAAAATTAGGGAAACCGCTTGTGGCAACGGGTGATGTTCACTATTGCTTACCGAGTCAAAAAGTTTTCCGTGATGTTTACATTGTCGCAAAAGGATTAAAGAATGTTAATCATCCACTTAATCCTTATGATCGCGATAAGCGTCCACATTTTGAAAACCCTGATCAACATTATCGTTCTACAACTGAGATGTTTGAAGAAATGCGTAAGTTTGGTGTATTTACCGAAGAAGAATTAGCAGATATGATTATTAATAATCCGCACCGGATTAATGATTTAGTGGAAAATATTACGCCATTTACAAAAGAATTATATAAACCTTCAATTGAAAATGTTGATGAACTTTTAGAAAACTTAGTGTTTGAAACAGCTTATGAAATTTACGGTAATCCATTACCAACTTTAATTAGTGACCGTATTCATCGTGAATTAACAGGGATTATAAATAATGGCTATGCAGTTATTTACTACTTAGCGCATCTAATTGTTAAAAAGGCAAATGACGAAGGATTTATTGTTGGTAGCCGCGGTAGTGTTGGCTCAAGCGTCGTTGCTTATTTCGCTAAAGTCTCAGAAGTTAATCCGCTCCCACCGCATTACTTCTGCCCTCATTGTAAATTTAGTAATTTCCGTAATGAACAAAGAGTACTCTCGGGTTATGACTTACCACCTGCTAAATGTCCTGAATGCGGACATGATTTAGTTGGTGAAGGGCAAAATATTCCTTTTGAAACATTCCTTGGTTTTGAAGCTGATAAAATTCCGGATATTGACCTTAACTTCCCTGAAGACTTTCAAAAAGAAGCACATAACTTCACTAAAGAACTTGTTGGTGAAAATAATGCTTTTAGAGCAGGAACGATTCAAACTGTGGCCGAACGGACAGCGTTTGGTCATGTCTTAAATTATTACGAAAAACAAGGGATATATCGTGATGAATTAAATAATGAAAATGTTGCTTATCTTGCTTATCACATCGCTGGTGTTAAACGTACAACAGGGCAACACCCGGGTGGGATTGTTGTAATTCCAAGTGAATATGAAGTATATGACTTTACACCCGTACAATATCCAGCGGGGAACACGGAAAGCGACTGGTTAACAACGCACTTTGACTATGATTCAATTCATGATAACTTATTAAAACTAGATTTATTAGGTCACAAAGATCCAGTAACACTTAAGATGCTTTGTGATTTAACCGGTATTAAGTTTGAAGATGTGCCCACTAATGACCGTGCAACAATTTCGTTATTCTCAAGTCATGAAGCACTTAACTTAAAAAGTAATCCGCTTGGCGAAGTAACAGGTGCTTTAGGTTTACCTGAATTTGGCACTAACTTTGTTCGTCAATTATTAACGGAAGCAAAACCAAAAACATTTAATGATCTTGTGATTGTTTCAGGTTTAAGCCACGGAACTGGAGTGTGGCGTTTTAACGCTGATGAATTAATTAGGTCAGAGCAAGCAACACTTGGAGATGTTATTGGGTGTCGTGATGATATTATGACATTTTTAATTCGCCAAAATTTACATGAAAAAGATGCCTTTAACATCATGGAATCAGTGCGAAGGGGACGCGGTGTTGAAGAGGGTCTTGAAACGAAGATGCGTGAAGCTGGTGTTCCGCACTATTACATTGAATCATGTAAGAAAATTGAATATCTCTTCCCACG
>DBRT01000003.1:0-7277 GCA_002306335.1 Caryophanales bacterium UBA1361 | reverse complement strand
GATAACTTTGATCTTAAAACAATGATAAGTAGCGAAGAAGTTATCTTAAAAGAGTTGCAAAAATTTGAGGAACAGCGTAAAACATCGGAATTAAATCCGCGCGACAGTAATATTGTTGAAAACTTACAGTTAACAATTGAGATGCTTAATCGTGGCTTTAAAATTTCGAATATTGATCTATATAAGAGTGAGGCTACTCGGTTTAAAGTTGATCATGAAAATAATCAAATCATTCCGCCCTTTATCGTCATTAGAGCACTTGGCGAAGGCACTGCTGAAAGCGTGGTTGAAGCACGGAAGAATGGTGAATTTATTTCAATTGAAGATTTAGTGGAAAGAACACGATTAAACACTTCAAACATTGAAAACTTAAAAGAACTGGGAGCGCTAGAGGGTCTCCCAGAAAGTAATCAAATTAGCTTATTTGACTTTATGTAAATTAGTCTTCAAAAAATTTACTTAACATCTTGTTACACGGAGGCCTTACGCCTTCTTTTTCATAGTAAGTCTTTAATTTTTCTCCGGCACCAGGTATTTCAAGGTGATGAGCAATTACAAGATAATAAAATGCAATAGCGGTATAGTCATCCTTATCGTCACTTGCTTCTTCATAATATTTAACAAGTGGTAATAGTGCCTCATAATTTTTAAAGTCAACGGCCTTTTGCAACAATTTCCCTGCAAAATCGTTGTGTTTTTTAAATAATGTCGTTAGTTCATAGTACTTTTGACCTAAGAATTTACGGTGGTCTTGACCTGACTGTATTGCTGCTAGGGATAAGTGTTCTGTTACTTTGTCGATATTTTTTTCGACAAGCGCACTGCGTCTAGCATATACGAGGTTAATTATACTAACCCCGCTAATACGTAATTTATATTCTAAGAAACTATCAAAGTTTTCTAAATGCGGATAACCTTTTTTATTTGTTAAGTAAAAGATAATCTTAATAAAATCATCGCTTAATATTTCAAAAGGAGCATCTTTGTCATTGCGATTAAAATTAAAGGCAAAGGTAATAAAATTATGAAGCGGATAATTCGTGTGTTTTTTTAGTAACGCTAGCGTTTCTTCGCGCTGCGGGACATGAATCCTAGCTCCTTCAAGTAAACGAATAACAATACCTAAAAAGGGATGCGATAAATAATCACGGTCACGCTGAAACTTAACCCGAATAGCATCACCGCCTTCGATATTTAGATCGACCCAGCGAGCTTGTAAATAATTAATAAAATCACCGTTTAGTTTACGGAAACCATCACTATATCCTTCATAGGCATTAAGTGCATGTAAAAGATTATTTAAATACTCGCTTATTATAGTTTTCCGATACCCTGATTCTTTATTCATATAAATATTTTATCAAATTTTAAGGTTATCATTGCGTGTATAGATAAAATCAACAGTGTTTATGACACAAAAGTTTGGTAATTTTTAAAAACAGCGTATAATATGTGTGCAGTCGGGATGTAGCACAGCTTGGTAGTGCGTCTGGTTCGGGACCAGAAGGTCGCAGGTTCGAATCCTGTCATTCCGACCATTTTTATTTTAAAGAAATGATGTTCATTGAAAAAAGTGTGACTAATCACATAATTTCTCAGCGAAGGTTTTAATGAATTTAGCTTTATAAAAAAATTTATGTTGTTTATGTTTTATAATTATCTTGTGCCTCCGTGGTGGAAGTGGTAGACGCGATGGACTCAAAATCCATTAGTAGAGATACTGTATCGGTTCAAGTCCGATCGGAGGCACCAAAAAATATCTGAAGATTTGGTTCAATGGGATCAAATCTTTTTTCTTTCCAGTAATTTTTTAGAAGACTCTCAATGAGTTTTACAAAATATGTAATTCAATAATGACAAAATAAGAAATTTATAAAAGACAAAATATGTAATTTGATTTCAACAAAATAAGCACTTTGTCGTTGACAAACTTAATTAATAGAGTATAATTTAAGTAGGTGGTGATAACATGAATTTAAAACCTAAAAATTATAAAAAAAGAATTGTTGATAAGCAAGTAGAAAAATATCTTAAAATATTTGGTGCTGTATGTATAGAAGGACCAAAATGGTGTGGAAAGACTTGGACTTCTTTATCATACTCTAAAAGTGTGGTTTATATTGGCGACCCAACGGATAACTTTCAAAATAGGCAACTAGCTAAGTTTGATCCAAAACTAATATTAAAAGGTGATTCCCCTAGATTGATTGACGAATGGCAAGAGTATCCACCATTGTGGGATGCTGTTAGGGCAGAAGTTGATTTTAGAGATGAGAAGGGCCAATTTATTTTAACAGGATCATCAACTCCTAGCAGAAAAGGAATTCTTCATAGTGGAATAGGAAGAATTCACACTTTACAAATGAAAACAATGTCCTTATATGAATCTTTAGACTCAACAGGAGAAGTTTCGTTACTTAGTTTGTTTGACAATGAAATTGAAAATAGTTTAATAAAGCAAGCATCTTTAGAGGAGCTAATTGAATTGGTTGTTAAAGGAGGATGGCCTTCTAATTTTAAAGTTGATCCAAAGCATTATGGTGAAATATCTAAACACTATTTAAATGCTTTATTAGAAGAAGACATACATAAGATAGATGATATCGCTAGAGATAAAAGTAAATTTGAAGCGCTTTTAAGATCGTTAGCTAGAAACGAAAGTACATTAGCAGGCAATAATGTTTTGCTTAATGACATTAATAAATATGAAGAGGAAAGTTTATCAAGAAATGCCCTTATTCAATATATCGATGTTTTAGAAAGATTGTTTATAATAGAAAATCAAAATGCTTTTAATCCGAACTATAGGTCTAGTACTAGAGTTGCTAGAGTACCAAAAAGACATTTTGTTGATCCATCATTAGCTGTTGCTGCTTTAGGGTTATCAAAGGAAATGTTATTGAATGATTTAGAATATTTTGGTTTTTTATTTGAAGCTTTAGTAATTAGAGATTTAAAAATATATGCAGAAAGTATTGGTGGGAAAGTTTATCATTATAAACATCATGATACAAATCACGAGTTAGATGCTGTTGTTGAACTAAATGATGGTAGGTGGATTGCTATTGAAGTTAAATTAGGAGCAAGTCAAATTGATGATGCCGCAGAAAATCTTTTAAAAATTAACAACTACTTTGTTAATAATGAAAATACAAGTAAGCCGAGTGCATTAGTTGTAATATGCGGTTTGTCAAAGGCTTATTATAAAAGAAAAGATGGTGTAATAGTAGTACCAATTACGGCACTTAAGCCATAAGAGAAGAGGTAAAAAATGAAAATTAATAATTGTCCATATTGTAATAAAGGCTTAAAAACGGGTAAATTAGTTTATCGTTATGCATATAGAGCACCTAAAATTATTTTTAATGATGGCTCAGAAAAAAAGATTGATAAACTTAAACTGTTTAAAGATGCCGTAATTAATAAAGTTTTTTATTGTGAATCATGCAATATCATGTTGGCCGACTTAGATAGCGATTCACAAAAATAGTTTATTAAAATAAAAACATTTAAATGATATTTAGTTTTAATTGGTTGAAAACTACAAACTAGGGTCTGAACTTTTACAAAAATAGGGTATAAATATAGTAAGGGGTAAAACTATGTGCATTTTGTGATATTAGCGGGTAAAACTTTGTGCCATATTGGGGTAAAACTTTGTACATTATGTGATTTTAGCGGGTAAAACTTTGTACGGACAACACATATTGAAACGTAAGGTTTGATACAATTTCAAACCTTTTTTCTTGGCTAAAACACGATAATTGACTTAATATCGTCATATTTTTATGTTTGGGACATTTGATTTTTAGATTTGGGTTGAAAAATGCATAGTTGCACAATTTTACTCGTTAAGGATACATAGAGGGTATTCACTCGTTAATTATAATAATCCCACTGGTTGTAAAGATGTAAATGATGTGAGACCTAATTCTTCAAAAAAAGAAGGGTGATTTGTTAATATCATTTAGGCAATCATTCCTTTCTTAATTAATTTGTCTCTTTTTTGTAAAGGTGTGACCCACCCGATTGAAGAACTGCAGATACTGTTTGATCGGATTAAGTAGGCTTTCTTTTGTTTAACTAAGTCGTTGTAGTTATAAAACTTGAGGGTCAAGTAGAAGCGATTGTTGTCATTGCGATGGCTGCGTTCTACCTTGTCGTTATGACGAGGAGTCCGGGGTCGAATGAGTTTGTGTGTCATACCGATTTCAGCACATTAAGTGTCGAATAGATGGATTATTTTAGTTTCTTTGTTGCGGTTGAACTCAAAGCCATTATCGCTTTGAATGATCTTAGGTTGATAGTTGAAGTAAGCAATCGCCCGTTTAACAAAATCAACTGTGGAATAAGAACTTTGTTCTAAATAGGGATAAATGAATCGTTCACGACTGGCTTCATCAATCATTGTGTACTGGTAGTAGCGGTGATCACTTCCTGGCTGAGCTTTGCATTCACGAGGGACATATTTGACATCAATTTGCGATTTCTCACCTAATCGTTCGGGAGTTTTATAAGGTTTAGGTGTATAGGGTGTCTGTTTGACCTTGACGATGCCATAATAGCCATTGGTTTTGAGCCAGCGATAGAGGCTGATAGGATGACGTGCATAACCAATAGACAATCTTAGTTTAGAGAATAATTCATTCAGTCCAATGTCAGGATTTCGCTTCATTAATTCAATGATTTTCTTAATTTCTTCCGATGTATGGCTGTTAGGATGAGGTGGATGGGGGCGATGCGATCTATCGAGTAGCGATTCCTTAGAACCATCAAACACTTTATTCCATCGCATTAATGAAGATTTGGAGATGTGATACTTCCGAGTGACGTACTTGATTGAATATCTACCAGATCGATAAAGTAGAACTGCATGATAACGAGTCTTAATCTCGTGAGGAAAATGTGATAAACAATGCAAAAGGTGATTTGTATACCTTTCTGTAAAGATTTCCGGCCTTACAGGGATATTATAGGTCACCCCAATTTACTTCTAAGAAAAGTCTCACATCAATTGTAAAGTAACATACATTATTCTAAAGCCACATTAGCGTTATTTGACAATGTTGTTATTCAATAATATAATAATTTTAACAACTTAAAATATACCTAACGATAAAGGGTATGGAAAGGAAAATTATGAAGAAGATTCTTAGATTTCTTCCTGTTGTCGCTCTCCTAGCGGGTGTTTTTGGAGTAGCTACAACAAAATCAGACTCGATTCGAGCTGATGCTGTAGTTACTTCCGCCGACATTAGAATAGCAGTAGTTAGACCAGATTGGTGGCAAGGTGGAAATGCTTATCAAGTACTAAGGCTTGCTCCAACCACAGAGGACTTAACCAATAACGTCGTGGCTAATATTACATACGTTGAAATTGAATCCTACACTGCTGACACGTATTATGCCGAGGGGGGTGGATTTACAGAATATACCACTGATGGGGTTGTCTTCTACGATATCCCATTGGCAACCATCACTGGAAAGCATTTCGATCTTGCAAGACTTTCAACAACTGATCCCACAACAGCAACGGTGTGGAATAAGACCGAAGCTGAGTTGTTTAGTACGACAATGCTGAATAAGATTTGGCGGATTTGGGGCGATGGAAATGGTGTATATCGTCCAGAAGGTATAGATGCTGAATCCAGAAATGTTTCTAATGGCGTCATTAATTCATTACTATATGGTTACATGACTTGCTCTGATAGTGCAAATAATGGATATGGAGCCTTTGATTCCCTGAATACGAATTTTAACTTAACTGGTAGAACTTTCAGTGAAACCGATACTGTACTTGATTTTATTAATCAATCTGATTATTCAATGGGAAGAGGAGATGGTGTAACAGTATTAACCAGTAACAAGATTGCAATGATGCAAACCATGTATAATTTGTCTTTGTCACCTGCAAGAATTACAACAGTTGACTTCAAAAAGAACACTAAACTAGTCTTCTTAATCAGTTTGATAGGCATGTCAGCCCTTGCTGGCTTCTACTTCTTGAAATCAAAGAAACAATAGTTATTCAACACGCATTAAATTGATTTTGTGGAGACGAACGCTTAGAAACTACATTAAAGCCTAATTCGGCGATTGACTGAATTAGGCTTTTCTCATTGACTGTAAAAAAAGTATTCAAAGATTTTTTCAGTGTCTAGGAATACTTTATGTGTTAGTTATGATGTTTAGGCATTTTCTAAATGATAAGAAAGTGATTGTTACTTTGGTTCTTCAATATCAAGAATATCCTTACGCATGATCTCATATTCTTTATCCGTAATTAACTTTTCATCTAACAATGCTTTTGCTTCGAGTAGTAGTTCTTTTCTAGATTTATTAGGCATGCCGTTTGATCCACTTCTAATTTCACTGAACGCCGTCTTTATGGATGGAGTAATTGCAGGAATAATCGTTTCCGCGGATTTTGCGGTCGCCCCTTTGATGTCTTCACTCGCGTAATCAAGCGTTTCTTTACGAAGTTTGGCTTGAAATTTAGTTATTTGTGGCGTGAACCCACTGACGATAGCAGGCAATGAAAAGACACTAAGAAACAATCCAGGAACAAAATAGGCAAAATTGGGTTTCCAGGCAAAATCATCCCAACTACGATCACGAAAGACGACCGCTCCTAGGTAAATGAATATGAGCGAAAAGCCAAGCATTAAAAATCCAATCATTTTTAGTATGGTTGTTTTCTTCATTTGTTGATTTCGCTTTACTGTTGTATATATGTACCAAAATGATACCATAGATTCTTCTTCGTCCATACCTCATTTTCATGAATAAATCGATGGCAATATTAATATAAAGTTGATTTTAAAAATCAATCATCTTCTTTATAGATTATAAAAATAGCTGGATTGACGTTAGTCTTCCCAATCAAAAAAGTACTCATCTGTTTTTCTATGAATACTTTTTCAGAAGATGGAGTTTTCTAGAGGATAGAAATAAACCAATAAGTGGTTTAGCCTAGATGAATTGATACCATTTTCTTGTACTTTATGTTCTTTGTAGTTATTGATCATTTATTGATTCATGAGTCTATATTGTATAGGAGAATATCCTCCTAATGTCAACTTAATCCTTTCGTGATTATACTATTCATCTATGGTTCTTAGTAAGTCAGATAATGATTTAACCTTTTGTAAGTAGATGGTTTCGCATTTAAGCGTCTCGAAGAAACTTTCAACCACTGCATTATATAAGCATTTCCTTTGGCACTCATCGATTGAGTAAATGATGATTTCTTAAGGTAAATACGATATTTAGGTGAT
>DBRT01000001.1 GCA_002306335.1 Caryophanales bacterium UBA1361 | reverse complement strand
TTCTCAGGGTTTATTATGGCACTTGATAACATCTTAGCGTTATTCTTGCTACCACTATTTGGGCGAATCAGCGACAAAACGCGGACCAAATTAGGCAAAAGAACACCGTTTATTATTATCGGTACTTTAGCCGCTTCTATTCTTTTTGTTAGCATTGCCTTCTTTGATTTATATCAACAAATTGCCGTTACTAAACACGGTTTCTCATTAATTGAATCAATTGGCACTGCTGAAAATCCGTTATACCGATTCACACTTGGAACTGAAGAATATAAATACCATGTACGTTCTGCTCTTGCAACCGAGCGCGCACAATTAATTTTCCAACAAGTAACAAAACACCAACCTGGTTTACTTATTGGCTTTATTGTTGTTTTATTCTTTGTCTTAGTGGCAATGGGAATTTACCGCAGTCCTGCTGTCAGCTTAATGCCAGACGTTACACCTAAACCACTCCGTAGTAAAGCTAATGCTGTCATTAACTTTATGGGGACAATGGGTGGTGCGTTTGCCTATGTCCTAGTATTCTTACTTGCTAGCGGTCCTATCTTTGATAAAACGGGCTATGTCGCTACTTTTGCAGCAACTAGTTTACTAATGCTTTTATTAATTGCTATCTTTGTCGCGACTGTTAAAGAAAACGCATGGTATAAAGAAATGGTCGAAATCACTGAAAAGTATCACCTTGATTCATTAGATATTGATGACGAAGGTTTAGATGTATCACAACATATTGATGACGAAAAAATGCCAAAAGATGTACGCCGTAGTTTTATTCTCATCCTAAGTGCTGTTGTATTATGGTTTATGGGTTATAACGCTGCGACTACAAAGTTTTCTGTTTATGCCTTTAACCATTTAGGACTTGAACAATTTAGTTTACCACCACTTATTGGCATTATTACCGCTGCGTTAGCGTTTATTCCAATTGGTTACATTTCACAAAAAATTGGTCGTCGCCGTATGATTCTCTTCGGTATTGTTGTGTTAACAATTGCTTTAGGTAGTGCCGTCTTTATTACTGGTGAAACTAAAGTATTAATGTACATTATCATGGGTCTTGTCGGCATTAGTTGGGCTTCAATTAATGTTAATAGTTATCCGATGGTTGTGGAAATGTCGCGTCACGGTAATATCGGTGTTTACACTGGTTACTACTATAGCGCTAGTATGAGTGCAATGATTATTACACCGATTCTTTCTGGGGCATTAATGGATATTACCGGTTGGTACCCAGTACTCTTTATTTATAGTGCGGTCTTTATGGGCCTAGCGTTCATTCCAATGTACTTTGTTAAGCACGGTGAACCTGCGCCAGTAGTGTTAAAAGAAAAAGCACAAAAAGACGAATAATTCGCTAAATACACTATCGAAAGATGACCCTAGTGGGGTCATCTTTTTTATTATTATCATTATTACTTTTAAATTATTTCTTACTGAATAATTGATTTTTGCTTATGTGTTTTGGGATTAATTACTTAAAATGCTATAATGACCTTTCAAGCGAGGTTTGATGTTATGAAAAAGAAGAAAACGATGGTGCGCTTGTGGGGAGATCACATTGTAATATCATCACTGTTTATAGGGCTTGCTATTAGCCTAGCCTTCGTGGCATTAACATTTGTTACTATTGAAGTATTAGCAAAACATGTTGCGATCATTGCCGAAAAAAAGAAAGATTTTATTTATGGGTTTGGGACATTAGCGATTCTTGTTGCTTTTGTCATTAATAATTTTTGGATTAAGCCCCAACGCAATATTGTTAAATCAAGTGATTTAAACAAGAAAGAAAGAGAGGGCTAATTTATGGTTATTACTTTCTCTTTAATTTTACAAATGGTCGGGATTGCTCTCCTTATGACCGCTTTATATCTGATTATCGGTATTATCCCTGGCACTGATGAAACTTCAGTCTTAGTGCCAATGACACTTATTCTAGTTACTTTAAAACTTAACCCACTTGTGATTATGGCTGGCTTTACTGCTGCAGTTGTTACTCTTAATATTGCTGACTCGATACCGACAGCAATAACGTCGATCCCAGGCGGGGTAATGTCAACACCGCTTGTTGGTCATAGTCAAACACTAAAGAAACACGGACTTACTTCTTATAGTGTACAGTGGATGATGCTTGGTTCTTTAATCGGTGTCTTAGTTAGTTTCCCCATTGCCCTAGCGTTTTGGGGTATTTTTGAATTTATTTCTGTACAAACTGGATTAGAAATAAGTAACTTTATTAAGCGTTACAATGAATACATCTTCCTTGGTGGCGCTGTTTTGATGAGTTTAACAAGTAAGGAAAAAGTTGTTTCACTTTTATCAATCGTTCCGTTTGGATTTGCCACTGCTTTCTTACGTAATCCAGGTCTTATTATTAATAATACGCTCTTAAATACGCTTATCGGTGGCCGGACTTTATCAATGACACCTTTCTTTTTAAGTATTACGACTGGTCCACTTGTGTTTGCGTTATTTGAACTTTTCTTCCCCAGTGTATTTAAAAACCAAAAGGTTGAAGGAAAGATGACTGTTATTCTTGATGATGATGTAAAGAAAACAAAGCATGGTCATAAAAAGATCATTGCTAAAACTGGAATCGCTAGTGCGCTTGGTAGTTTGCTCTTCTTCATGTCACCGGTTGGTGTCACAATGATGCTTGGTGAATTTGCGACGAAAGATGAAAAAGACGAAGTACAACAAGCTTTACAAGGTGTTTCTGCTGTTAACGGTTTATCAAGCGCTACTTATTTAGCAGGAATTATGATTTCACTTTTCGTCTTCGCTTTCCCTATTTCACCAGCGGCACTTGGTCCAGGCTCCGTTATTTTTAGTCCTGGCGGTCCAATTATTCTTGAAGGTAATGCTGGGTTAGCGGTACCAAAAGGTTATTTATTAATCGCCATTGTTATTGGTTTAGTAATTGGACTTAGCTTAACAGTGTGGCTTGGTATGAAATATTCTCATAAAATGACTGAACTTGTATTTAAGTATATTTCACAAGAAACAGTGCTTATCTTTTTGTTCTCAATTATCGCGCTTCTTTCTTTTGCCGAAGCCGGTTTATATGGTTTAATAATTGTAGTTAGTGTTGGCCTTCTAAGTGGTTGGCTAAATAAAAAAGGAGCGGGTTACGGTGTACAGTTTATGGCACTTTACGCAGGTGGGTTATTTATTACAATCCTCAAAGCGCTCTTCTAATTAGGGACTAATTATGGATGGATACGGTTTAGCAAAAATTATATTAATTGGTGAGCATTCCGTCGTTTACGGTCATCCCGCTATTGCGATTCCTTTTTATGCAATGCGAAGCGAAGTTGTTTTAACTCCGCACGAAGAGTTTATTCTTGATACGAAGTATTACACTGGCCCACTTAATAATGCCGTAGATGAATTACGCGGACTTGTTGCTTTAATAACACATATGGCTGAAATTTATAAAAAGATTAAGCCTGTCATTATAAGTGTTCGTTCAAGTTTACCAGAGAAAAGCGGCTTAGGCTCAAGCGCTAGTGTTGCTAAAGCGGTAATTGATGCTTTTAACAATCATTTTCATCTTGAATTAACACATATTGATTACTTTGAATTATTAAAAATCTCTGAAAATATATATCATCATAACGCAAGCGGAATTGACGCTTCTACTGTTATTTATGAAAAGCCAATTATATATCAAAGACCGCACATAAAGCCACTGAAATTTAATATTGATGGCTATTTAGCGGTGTTTTATTCAAATACAAACAGTGCGACAAAAAGTGCTGTCGCACATGTAAGCACTCATCCTGAACGCGACATTCATATTGATGCTTTAGGTTCATTAACTGCAAACGCTAAATGGGCATTAGAAAATAATGACATTACGCTTCTTGCAACGATGTTTAACGCTGCTCACACACATTTAAGAGCGCTAGGTATTTCAACGCCTACACTTGAAGAATTACGCACTAAGCTATTAGACGCAGGTGCGCTTGGTGTTAAAATTACGGGTGGGGGAATGGGCGGATGTTTAATTGCCCTATTTAATGATGAAGAAAAAGCACTTGCCACTAAAGAAAAATTAAAGAGCTTTCCATCATGGATGATTGATTTGAGGAACATGTGATGAAATATAAAAAAGCAAATGTAAATATCGCTATTCTTAAATATTGGGGGAAAGTTAATGCTTTAATTAATATTCCTTATCAAACAAGTATTTCCGTTACCGCGGATAATTTTTATACTCTCACTAATGTTGAATTAGATCCAAAAGCCACTAAAGATATTGTTATTCTTGATGGTACAGCATTAAGCGGTATTTCTTATACAAGAGTAGCCCATCATTTAGACGCACTCCGTAAACATTTTAAACGTAAAGAGTATTGTATTGTTAATTCAATCAATAGAGTTTTTACTAAAGCAGGCTATGCTTCAAGTGCGAGCGGTTTTGCCGCGCTTACTGCTGCTTATATTGATGCAATCGGTGCGAAAGTAAGTAAAAAAGAAATGTCGAAATTAGCTAGGCTTGGTTCAGGCTCCGCGACTCGTTCAATTCACGGCGGATTTGTTATTTGGCATCGCGGTAATAGTCATGACACAAGTTATGCTGAAAAGTTACAAGTTAAATGGCCAGAATTTAGAATGCTTTTTACTATTATTGATCCGAGTGTTAAGAAAATATCAAGTAGAGTTGGAATGCAAATCACCATTGAAAAAGCTAAGTCTTACGCTGATTATGTCAAGCAATCAAATGAATCTGTCGAACCGCTTATTACTGCGCTTAAAGAAAATGATATTGATGCTGTTGGTCGCATTGCGGAACGCGCTGCTGAACTTATGCGTAATGTAATGCTTGAAGCGGGGCTTGAATATCATACACCAAAAACACAACAATTAATTCAAAAAGTTAAAGCGCTTCGCTCTAAACATAAAATTCCTGTTTATTATACGTTTGACGCTGGTCCAAACTTAATTCTTTTTACACTTGATGAATATGTTAATGAAGTTATTAGGCTTTTACCAGAAGTTAAAATTTCAGTAAGTGGTGTTGGAGGCGGTATTACTAGTGCGCGTTCATGAAAAAGTACCAGGTAAACTTTATGTTATCGGGGAATACAATGTTTTAAAAAGCGGACATGGTGCAATTGTAGCGCCCGTTAATCTTTTTTTACAAGGAACATTTGTCGCTAATCATAAGACAACAATTATTGAAGATGGTGTCGCTTATCCCTATCAAACGTTACTAGAAAATGGCTGTCCTCATCAATTAAAAAATACTGTTACTACGATTACATTTTTTAATGAATATCTTGCTTTAAAAAATATTCCTTTACAGCAATTTGAATATACTATTGAAAATAATTTAATTAGTGATGAACAAGTTAAGTTTGGTTTAGGATCAAGTGCGGCGAGTGTTGTCCTAACACTTAAGTTATTAAATCGTTTATATCGCACTAATTTGTCACCACTTGTGCTTTTTAAAATGGCAGTCTTAATCCAGCGTGAACTAAATGCGCTTACTTCTGGTGGCGACTTAGCGTGTACTATTTTTGATATGCCGCTTTATTATGTTCGTTATGATTTAAATTGGTTACTTAATGAAAAACGAACATTTGAATTACTTGAAGTTGCGTGGCCGCTTTTAGAAATTAAATTATTAACAAAACTTCCTACCTTCCTTGTCGGTTGGACAAAAGAAACAATAACACCAGACACTAACGGCACTATTGATTCCGCTTTCTTTAAAAAAGCAAATAAGCTTGTTCACCATTATTTAGTTACTTACGATGATATTTATATAAAACAATATCAAAACCTACTTGATAAATTAGGATTAACGCGACAAGGAATGATTACTCCGCGTTTAGAAGCATTAGTGAAAACTGCCCGCTCTTTAGGAGTGGCCGCTAAAATATCAGGGGCAGGATATGGTGATTGCGGGATTGCCCAAATTAATGACCAGAGTGTTGTTGAACCATTAACAAATTTATGGGAAAATGAAGGTATCATCGTACTTGATATTTGGAGGAAAGATAATGAGTAGACGCCGTAAAGATGAACATATTGCGATTGCAAAAATAGCTAAGATAAGAAAAAATGATTTTAGTCACATTCGTTTTATCCATCATAGTATTCCTTCTTTATCATTAAAAGATATCGATCTTTCGACTTCATTTTTAGGACATAAATTTAATTATCCTTTTTACATTAATGCAATGACAGGCGGCGCTAAAAAAGGTGATAAAATAAATGCTAAATTAGCGATATTAGCCCAGCATTTTGGCCTTCCTTTGTTTGTTGGCTCACAAAGTTTAGCGTTTAAAAACAAAGAATCACGACTTGCATTTGAAACACTTAGATTTAACTTCCCTGATCTATTTATTGTCGCAAATATTAACCCCAATTTCACCGCAGAAATGGCTAGTGATGCAGTGGAAATCTTGGGCGCTAATGCGTTAGCGATTCATGTTAATAGTGTCCAAGAATTAGTGATGGGTGAAGGGGATCGTGATTTTACAAAATGGAAAGATAATATTGCTAACATTTTAAAAACCGTTAAAGTACCGGTAATTGTTAAGGAAGTAGGATACGGAATGCATGAACCGACTCTCTTACTCCTCCAAGAACTTGGTGTTAAGCATATTGATATAAGTGGAATGGGTGGTATTAATTTCTCCTTGATTGAATTAAAAAGACAAAAGAAAAAAGATTCACCACTTCTTGATTTTGGTATTTCCACTGTTGATGCATTACTCCTTGCCCGTAATTATCCAAGCTTTGAAGTGCTTGCAAGTGGCGGTATTAATAACGCTAGTTCGATTATTAAATCACTAGCGATGGGTGCTAAAGCGGCAGGTATGGCTAAATATTTCCTCGATTTATGTAACTTACCAGTTCCTGAAATGATTAAAAAAGTTGATGAATTAATTATCGACTTAAAGAAAATTTTAGTGTTATTAAATGTTAAGAGTGTTCGTGAATTAAATCTTGATCACTTGATGTTTGATTTATAATGGTTTCTTTAAACCATAATGCTTAACTGGACGCCAGGTAACTTTCACGAATGGCGCAATTAGTAACATTGGTACATATGAAAGCAAGAAAAAGAATGCTACAAACGGTAGCATTATTTTTTTAAGTGGATGCATTTTAATCCGTTTCCAATTTGAAACACTAATTAATAACGACATTAGTGTAGTAAAAAGATAAAACCCTAATAAGAAATCAAATAATGTAAAAAGATAAGTTTGTATAAAATAATTAATGTCTTGAGTGATCGCTAAGTTAATAGCAGCACCTATCCCATATAATATAAACCACCAAATGATGTAAGCTGGAAACGGAGTCGAAAAAAGAAACGATTCATAAGAAGAAAAACGCTCTTTTAGTGTCCTTTTGCGGGCAAAAATGGACTTAAATAATGACCAAGTGTAAACTTTTGAAACTTGAAATAACCCTTTTACCCAACGCATCCGTTGATGCCAACTTGATTTAAAGTTAACAGCTTGTTCGTCATAGAAAATCGCGTTATGTGCATAATGAGTCCGGCCTTTTTCCATGACATGCGCTGCTGAAAACTCAATATCTTCAATTAATAAATGATGGTTCCAGCCTTCAACTTCTTGCATTTTTTCGTAACTAACAAAAAAACCTGTGCCTGATACATAAGAACTAAGACCTAACACCTCACGACCTTTATGCATTAAGCAACATTCACGTAAAAAAGAGTACCCCGTTCCAAATGCCCAAAGTGAATCACCAGCGTTTGTACTAGCGCGATAAGTCGCGACAACTTTAGCGTTTGTTGCTTGATAGACTTTATTCACTTCTTTTAGAAATTGCGCATCAAGCACATTATCGGTATCAATCACAATGTAGCCGGCAAAGTCTTCTGCGGGAACTACTTTTTTTTGCTCATTGAAATAATATTCAAGTGCATAGCTTTTACCAATTTTTGTTAAATTGTTGCGTGTATAAACTTTCGCTTTTAACTGCGCAGCAATAATTGCGGTATTATCAGTACAATTATCGGCAACAACATGGATGTTTATTTTTTCTTGGGGATAATCAAGCGCTCTAATTGTTGTGATAAGTTGCGCAATCACTGTTTCTTCATTCCGCGCACATGTCACGAATGTATATGTAGGAAATACATCGGTTTCTGGATATTTTTTGGCGCGAACAACAACAGAAAAGATACTTAGTAGCACTTGATAGAAATATAAAACACTAAGAAAGGATAAGACAATTGTGTTTAATAAAACTAATATATCTCCAAGTGTTGAGCCCGGAATTTCTTGTAATTCCCCAAATAATAGTTCGAAAAGGCTAAGAAGAAAACGCAACTGCGCAACTAATTTTACTTTCATAAAATTATTATATCTATTTTGGGGTAAATACTATCGCAAAATGATAACATTTAGTTGATATTATGAAAGCAATGAGAAGACTCGCTAAAGAGCGCACGTATGAATACTTAAGACTAACTTACTTCGTGCGTTTTCTCGGCGATGCTTTCTTTTATACATTTCTGTATTTTTTTTAACATCTCTTGGCTTTGGCACTGATAAACTTGGACTTATTGCTGCTCTTTCTCCATTTGCCGCCCTTCTTGGTAATATTATTTTTCAACGAATAGCGAAAAATTTAGAAGTTAATCGTATTTTAATGTTTATCTTTTCAATCATTGAAACGAGCATTGCGCTTATCTTCTTTATTTTTCCAAAGCAACCCTTTATATTTTATGCAATTATCATTACATGTGTAAGTACGATTAATGGTCCTTTTTATTCACTGCTTGACGGTTATAGCGGAACATATATTTCAGAGCGTAATAAACAATACTCTTCTATGCGGGTAATGGGTACTTTATCATATGTCATCGGTCCACTTATTGGCGGGTTTTTAGTTGATAACATGGTGCTGGATTTCAAACATTATTTCTCATGTCATCAGTGTTTTACATCATTACTTCCTTTCTAATTTACTATTTACCAAAGCAAAAAATTGAATTACATATTATTGTTCCGCCTGAAGAAAAAAAGAGACTTAAAATTGTTGGAAAACCCGAACTAATTGCTTATTTACTCATTAACTTCTTCGTCATTGGGGTTACTGTTGTTACCGATAACTTTTTTGGTATTTATTTAAGGACTGAATTAGGAGTTACGACAACACAGTTTGGATATATTGTGGCGTTTGCAATAGCAATTGAAGCAGGCGTGATGTTTTTACTTGCACTACGAAAAAATAATAGTTTCCGAGTGCCAGCCTTTTCGTTTTTCTTTATCGGAACATTTTTGCTTATTCGTCCGTTAGTGATTGTTCTTAATTTATCGCCGACATTGACAATGATATTGTCAGTCTTTCGCGGGATTGCATGGGGATATTACATCGTTTTTAATGTGCGCTTTTTGGCTCGTGTTGTCCCCCTAAAGCACTTAACAAAGGCACTTCTTACTGGATCAATTGCCACAACTTCAAGTCGCATTATTACTAGTTTAATCGTTGGCGAAAGTCTTAAACATCATTCTTATCAAACGGTGTTTTTCTTTTCAATGTTCTCTGTAGTTTTTGGGATGACAATTAGTATTATTATTGCCGAAATTGATCGGCGAAAACAAAAAAAGGTCGATATGATCGTACCTTTTATTGGTTCAGATAAAGATTTAAATTAATCTAGGGTATCCACTAATTTGATGGAGTAACTGATGACTTTGTTCTCGGCAGTACCGGTAACATCGTCATCATTTTCAAAAACAAAACTGGCGCGGAACTTTTGACCGCTAAGTGCTAGATGCAACCAATATTTATCATCATCCCACATTTCATCAACTGGCACTTCATTAAAACCAAACCATCTTGGTACCATTTCATCAGATTCGGTGATTTCACCGCTCCATTCAGTACATACATATAAATGCATCCGTAATGGATAGCTTTCCGCAAAATCAATTTCAGCGGCTTTATAATATGTTTTCATTGTAAGACCCGCTTCTTCTTTAGCTTCTCTAATCGCAGCCATTTCAATTGTTTCACCACTCTTTAATTTACCACCAAAGCCGTTATATTTCTTTTTACCAAAACCGCGTTTTTTATAACCAAGTAAAACCTTGTTGTTTTTTATAAATAATACGTTTGTAACATCTCTAATTTCCATATTTTTTTGTCTCTTTTCAATAATAGTGTGTTAAGCACATTGCTTAATATACGCTAATAAGGGGGAAATAACAAGAAAAAGGAATAAAAAAAACACACCAGAGGTGTGTTCCTTTAACTTCACTAATTTTAATTAATTAGGCAAGTTTGTAGTCTCTGTGGATGATAAGCATCACTAAGTCGTAAATCCAGCCAATAGCGAAAAATCCGCCAGTGAGTAGATAAATGACGGCCCAAAGGACACGTCCGCGAACTAAGCGAATAACTGCTCCCCAAATAGGTCCAATGAAAAATTGGAGGAGTAAGTGAGCAATCCATGGTAATCCAAATTCTTTAACCATTTTGTACCTCCTATGGTTTATGATTTTATGATATATCAATTAATATAAAATTTCAATCTAATAAATGTAAATAATAGAAGAAAAGGTTAAA
>DBRT01000023.1 GCA_002306335.1 Caryophanales bacterium UBA1361 | reverse complement strand
CAAGTTAACAGCAAAGGTTTGATACAATAGAAACAATGTATCAAACCTTTTTTCGTACAAAACACATATTTTTGACTTAACATATTAAAAGGTTTAAATCTGAGCAAGAAATACGAGATGTTTATTATGTTAGCTTGTTCGCCTATTAAATAAAATTTAGTGCTTTTTCTTAAAAAAGAAAGTCAAAAACCTTTTGAAATAAGCCCAAAATTGAAAATATATATGATAAAATTTTTAAAACATATGATAAAAATTCAAAGGAACATTTTCACGGATTACGGCTTTACAATCGGTTTCTTGATTTTGAAGTAGACGAACATGAAATTTCTTTAATTGTAAATCGATAAAACCTTGTAAAGGCATGGTTGTTCGACTTCATACTTAAATCATCGCTTTACAGAAAAAGGAACAATCTAATTTGAGAGATAATCTAAAGGAGGAATTATGGAATTTAAAACTGTTAATTATGATTCAAAAATAATAAAAGAAGGGATTCCTCATAAAGGAAGACGCAAAAGTGATGACCCTGTGAAGATATTTTCTCAACAATTAAAAGATCAAAATGTTTTATATTTCTTCTACAAAGATGATGAATGCTTGTATATTGGTCAGACTGGCATTTGTCTTTGGGATAGGATTATTCGCCATGAGGACCCAGAAAAAGATTCAAAATGGTTTGAAGAAGCAAATAAAATATGTTTAATTATCCTTGATAAAAAAGTTGATGTTATATCTAGAAGAAACTTAGAATCAACATTCATAGTTAATCATTTACGAGCTGGCCACAAATTATATAATAAAGAGTAATTTTATTTTTAAGACTTTTGAATATAAAAGTATTAGCTATTGTATAAAAAGAGTTTATTCAAGCCAATTACAAAATGTTGCCATTTATAAATGTTTAAATGTAATTTTTATAGGTTCTCAAGATTAGATTATGTCTTTTAATAAATAATAATCTCAAGTTGTAAAAGCAGAAAATAAAGAGCATAAATTTAAAAGTAGTTAACAAATGAAAAAAACTCAGTATAAAATAAGCCTTAATTTTTTGTTATATAATATGGACAAGGAGAAGTGATGTTATATGCGAAAATCGAAATATAAACCATTGGCAGATTATTTGTCAGCATCTAATAAAAACTCTGTAAGTTTAACATTTAATCAAATAGAAAAAATCCTAGGTTTTAAATTGCCGCCGTCATCTCGAAAATATCGTGCTAACTGGTCAAATAATAAAATGGAGGCATTGGCATGGGGTTGGCTTCCAGTAGGATATGAATCCTTTGATGTGAGAATGAGTGACGAAATTGCAAACTTTAGGAAAGTTGGTAATAAATTAAAATCGGAAAAAAGTAAAAAGAGTAATCGCAAGCAGAATTCAGACCTAAAACGACAAATTGAAAATGCAACAGATCTCATATTTCTAGATGTTCCAAATAATTTACTTAAATTAGAAGTTGATGAATATTACATGGTAAAACTAACAAAAACAAATTCGGAGATTGTTGAGCATGAATTAGCTAATGACATTTCTTATCCTCAAAAAGCTAAGAAAATATGTGAAGAACTAATCAAGCGAAATAATGATTTTTCCAGCGAAACATTTAACATTATTATTCATAGAATAGCGATTGAAAATTCAACCAGGAGCTCCAAAAATACGATAGATTTATTAACTGATTTCGCACTTAATTCTGAAAATCAATTTTTACAAAGAGTAAAAAAGGGTGATTTAACTTTAGTAGATGATATCACTAATTATCTATTTAAAAATAATAATAGAAGAGATAAGAGTTTAGCAAGTAAAGTTTGCCGTTATCTAAATGAATGGTTATTCGATAAAGATGACTTCACTATCAATGATTCTGTTGTACGCAAGGTTCTACCGTACTATTTAGCCTACTATAAAATCGAAAAGCACTATTGGGCTAATAAGAATCTTGATAAATTAACCTATGTTGAATTTTTTGCTATTTTTGAAAAAATAAAAGAAAAGTTACCTGAACTAACCCGCCATGAATTGGATCACCTGCTTTGGTATTCTTATAAAAATGATAATATACGCTCAACAATTGCTGCTTCGCTTGCTAAACATTTATAATTTCTAATACAAAGCAAGTCAGATACAAATATTATTCAATCTAAAAAGTAAAGAAACACTGCGTAAAAATTATCTTGATCCAGCGTTAAAATACAATTTAGTGATTCGTGAATATCCGCTTAAAAGAACAAGTCGTAATCAGCGTTATAAATTATATAAATGAGGATTTAAAGATGAAATTTGAAAGAACACTAGCAATTTGTCTTGATATGAACGGCTGCCCAAATCGTTGCCTACATTGCTGGTTAGGTGACTTACCTAATCATAAGCTTAATGATAAAACGGCGACGAAAATTGTAAAACTTTTTAAACCATATTTTGAAAATATTACTTTTTATAGTTGGTTAAGGGAACCAGATTTCACCAAAGATTATAAAGCTAGATGGTTAAAAGATAATAAACTTTCAACTATTAAACCAAAACGCTTTGAACTTGCAAGCTACTTTACAATTATCAGAGATCCTGAATATGTTAAATGGTTAAAAGCAGTGGGCACAAAAAAAGTGCAATTAACTTTTTTTGGTTTAGAAGCTATGACTGATAAGTATGTAGGACGTAAGGGAGCATATAAAGAATTAATCGCTGCAACTAAAATCTTGCAGGATAACGATATCGATGTACGATGGCAATTATTTATCAATGAAGAAAATAAGGATGAAGTGTCACATTTATTAGATGTAGCGGCAGAAAATAAGGTCACTGACATATTTGTGCATGAAGGAAGTTGTGACGGTAATAATCGTAAACTTTATGATATTCGTATTAATAAAGACAATATTCCTCTTAAAGTTAAACCTTATTACTTAAATTATGAAAATCTTCTGTCTGAGAGTGAATGTATTGAACTTTTAAAGGATGACGATTCATATTTTATCCCGAAACACAAAGATGAAATTGTCATTTATATAACGAGTGATTTAAATGTTTATTTTAATTTCACTAATCCTAGTGCTGCTTGGCAAATCGGAAATATTGAAGATGACGACATTAGTGAAATTGTGCGGAAGATTGTTGCAGGTGATGTTCCGGCTTTAAAATTTGCCAGAAGTATTTTGCTTAGTGACCTTGTAAAATTATACGGTGATTCTAACTCCGATAAAGTCTTTTCACTTGAAGATTATAAAATGTATTTACTCAATAATTATGTTGATGATAAATATAATAGTAAATTACAATAAAGAGCAAAATAGTGCATTTTTGCCAGTCTTTTACACTTAAAACATTAGTTAGACTATTTAATTACAATTAGGTATTTTTAGGATAAAGTCTAAATTTAAGATACAATTAGAAAAATACTTCATTTAAAAGCAAGGAGAAAGGAAATTGCAAGACACTTTTAATTACAACGATTATCAAAACGATCAAATAGTAAAAAAATATGACGGCCGTATTAATCGTCATCACTTAGGTATATTATTTTGGCGGTTAGGTGTTGCTTTTAGTATTATCTTTATTGTTTTACTCTTAGCAAGAACACTCATTTCGATTACTAGCATTATCATTTTTATGATCGGGCTTGTCATTCTTTCTTTTATCTTTTTAATTACGCTTGGAACGAATTTAATTTATTGATAAAAATCATGGTCGGCACTGGAAAAACTTAATTAATATACTCGAAAACAGGGAGACTGCGCTTTTAGTAATTGATAAAATACTAACTTTTGTTCCACTAATAAGTAGTGTAATAATTGCTTTTAATATCATTGCGCTTATCTTACTCTACACTAGTAAGTTACCAGTGCGTCGCTTTCGTTTAGTAACTGCTATTATCATTATTATTTTAAATATCGTCGCATAAATTTATGCCTTAGCGGGAGGAAACTTTACATGAAGACTTTAAAGTTAAGAGTGCTTAACCCGCGTATGCATAATGTTATTTATATGTTTGACGGTAAAGCGCTAAAGCCAAAAGGTGATAATATGGGCCACTATGTTTTTAATATTGAAACCCCAGCGGATAAAGTCGATATCCTTATTATTCGCCGCTCTCCACTTCGCAGCAGATTATGGTTAGTGTGGCAATTTTTGTTCTTTATTGTTTCACTCCTTGGTATTTTGGATTTACAGAGTAAAAAACTTAATAAAGAAGCAATATATAGAGCCACACTTTATTTAAGTGGTGAAGATGAAGTTGACTTAAAATTTGACACTGATAATTCGAGTAACGCTTTTGTGGAACTAACAACAACCTTACAAGTTGAAGAAAGAGAAAATAAAACACTTAGCGACCCACTTATTGTGCGGCGCGCTAAAGTGCTAAAAATTCTAAAAATAATCACATATATTGTGCTTTTAATTACTCTAATTATCATCTTAATTTTAATTAAAAAATAATTTAAATATCCAAAAATAAAAAGCCACATTTTGCAATGTGACTTTTCATTTAGGCAGGACTTATTGAGCAGCACTTATGGCAGGAAACACTAATTAAATTACCACTTGTTATGGGAGCGCTCGAAGAAGCCTTGTTGGCCAGTTAATTCAACCACAGTACCGTCATCTAATGTAATTGTACCGTAGTAGCGACCATAAACTTGGTGGCATTTCATAAAGATAACTTTGAAGTCGTTATCACTATAGCGGTCATAAATAGTTTTCATGACCAAATCTATCTTACCATCATCGGACTTAATAATCCAGTCAGCCATGTAATCGAGCGTTACATCGTTTTCAATATAGAGGCGACCAAGCTTATAAGCTTTACCATCAATAATCATCATATTTTCACTAGCGGCCTCTAAATTACCAAAACCGTAGCCTAAGTTTAGATTAATCATTCGTCCATCTGCGAGGTAGTCATTTACTTGACCCCAGTACCATACTTCATGGAATGGCCACACCCCACGACCCCAGTCAAGTAAGCCAAAGTCAACTTTCGGGTCAAAAGTAAACGCTAAGTCATCCATGCTAAACGTTCCACTTGCGCGTAAATTACCAATTTTATAATTGAGATAGAAATGATACAAAGAATCTTCAAATGGTGTATTAATAACCATTGCATCGTGATTCTCTAAGCGTTCAAGTTTAACATCAACTTTAAATGTCACACCTTTTTCATTAACCATTGAGCCGTATAAATGACGAATTCGCCCTTTGGTAACATAATGAAGGTCAACTTTTTTCTTCGTGTCGGTGTAATGAATTTCATTATCGACTGATGGGTCAGTTGGCATAGTCATGCTCTTAGCACCCTTGAAGAGTTTAACCACACTTGCGGAATAAGTTTCTTCACCTTCTAAATCAATTAAATTAATCGCGATATTTTGTGCATATGCAATATGGCCAAGTGTGAGCTGGACAACATAACGCCCATGTTGAATTTGATAGAAGTCCCACTCTTTAAGGCGGAGTGGCTTTTTCACTAGTTTTTTATCAAATACAAATGACATATCAGTCGCGTAACCGAAATTAATATGCCGTTTTTGTTTATCAAATACTGGGGTAGGAGTTGTGTAATATAGTTCATCAACACCTAATTCCTCTTTAGCGGCACTGACTACTTCACTAATTTTTGTGTTACGCATCCGTTTATAATATTCTTTGCGTAAGAAGATAAGCGGAATAAGCGCTAGTACCATAATAATAGAAGCGAAATAGAAAAGTGCTTCAGTGGGAATATAGCCCATCACTTTTGTGCCGTCTTCTAAAACTTCAACGACTGTTTCAATCCCGAAATGGCGAATGATTGGTTGACTAATACTTGAACCTAACACCATCGGTATTAACACAAAGAAGATAATGCGTAATCCTTCAAATTGTCCTTTACTACCAACAGGATAGAGCACTTTGCTCCAGACACCGAGCGTTTGCATAATTAAAATATAACCTGCACCAACAACAATAACACCGAGTAGAAGCGGGAGATTTTTGGCGCCAAATAAATTCGCTGGATCATGATAACCACCAATTAATCCTAAATAAATGAGGCCAACAATCGTCATTAAAATCGAAATTAACGCAACGCGCGGACTCTTGCCGCGATTAATTAAGCGACTGCCAGGTATGGTAAAGAGTATCGCAATAATTAAGCCGATTCCTTGAATAATACCAGCATCCCCAGCGTTAAACCCATAGTTTGAAATAAATAAATTACCAATATGGACAAAATAAACATTAAAACCAATAAAGTAAATAGCAGCGACGACATTAACGAGTACAAGTTCTTTTTGACTAAAGAAATATTTAAAGTTAAAAGCTTCGGCGAATTGACGCCAAAAACTACCGCGTTTACTTGGCTCTAATTTTGGTGAATCTTTAAGTAAGAAAAGCGAAAGGACACCAATTAAGCTCACAAAGCCGCCCATCATTGAGAAGAAGGCAATATAGCCAAAAGCTTCAATTAAAATTCCGCCTAGTACTGTACCAATAATCGTGCCGATGACGGGTTGAACCGCAAGTGCGGTACCGATTGCCCCTTTATTATCATCACTAATTAAGTCAGCGGTCCAGGCATTAAACCCGGCATCATTTCCCATTGATCCGAAAAATGACATAACTGTATCGGCAAGGACAATAACAGTCGCTAGTGCCCAAATGTTCATCGTAAATTTTGTAAGTAGACCAGTTAAACCAAAAGCAATCGTGAAGATACCCCAAATGATATAGCCAATGCTGATGAATGGTTTCCTTTTACCAGCCCGGTCACTAAGTGTCCCAAAGAAGAATGTGGCAAAAGTTGTAGCAATCGCCGAAACAGCGACCATTGCATTGACAATTTGCGGAAACGGACCAACTTCAGCGTAAACAAATGTATTAAACCATTGGTTTTCTAAGTTCCAACATAATTGTCCAGCAAGACCAACAAGCCACAATAGTAAAATGTTGCGAAAACGCAAACGACGACTTTTCGTTTTATTATTCATAATTTTTTCTCCTATTAAATGTATTTTATCTTATTTTTGCTAGATGTTAAACTGCTTTAATAAATAAATAAAAAAGCTCTCTAATAAACGGAAAAATACGAAATATAAGTGAATTTTAGGCTTCTTTTTCTGCTTCGAGAACTTGCTCTTTAACAAAGAGGCTTTTAAGCTTAATAGCAATTAAACGAAGTAAGGCACTAATAGCAAGGACAGATGACACCGACATTAATGGGGCAATAAATGCATCTTTTTCGTCATCAATTAAATATAACCCATCATACTTTACAAAAAACCAATTAAAGTCATGTTCATAAGAAAGCCAGAAGTTACTTCCGCTATAGAGCGTATTACCAATATAGGCCCATACTGCTACCGCTAAGACGGCAATAACATCATATTTAAAGTTTTTCCAACTCAAATCTAAATCATCAAATACTAGCGCAAAAACCCCTTGTGCGATCATAAGACCGTGGTAAATTACTGTTTGCACAATACGGTAACTATAGCCATCAGCTTGTGCCACACCTGCGGGATAAGTAATGTACATTAATCCGCCGATTAGCCCAAGAAGGGTAAAGGCTGTTTTAAATACTTCCATTTTTTTATTGTGCCGCACTACAAAACACATAACACTCATTAAAGTACATAGGTGAAACGGTAACTTACCGATATCAATTGTGCCGGTAGCAAAAGGCATGAGGAAAAAGTCAGCAATATAAAGTGCGAAGGCAATTGTCACAGTGGTAGTAATAAGTTTTGTCTTTGCTTCTTGTGTTTTATTTTTGTATAAGAAAATTACTAAAATGATTCCACCAATAATTAATAATAAATAAATAATATGGCATAAACTAAAAGCCGAGAAAGTAAAGACACCCGTATCTTTATCCTTAAATAATTCATGCATTAGATTAAACATATAATATCTTTTTAATTATTAGTAGTGAATAATTATTCCTTTCTAAAAATGACTTAATTAGTTTTATCAGTAGTTAAATCCTCATCTTGTTTATTTGATTTAGTCGATATTTTAGTTATCCATTGTTCAGCTTTGGGCAGGGTGATGTGCTCGTAAATTAGCAGTCCAATAAAGCACAAAATTAGCCCAATAGAACCGATAGTGAAGAAATTAATAAACGGATAATCTTCAAACGGTGGTTCTAAAAGAAACATCGCATTAACAGGTGGGATATCGAATTTTGCATAAAGTGTATTAATAATAATACCGTCAGCGACAAAAAAGAGAAGTCCAACTATAACACTAATCATTGTTTTTTCAACGCGTGGTTTTACATACTCAAAAACAAATAAGTATGTTGTACCAAAAAACATCACCATATGACCAAATACACCTTTAAAAAGAAAATAGTTGGTGAATGTTGGATTACTACTATTCAAAAAATTCATATTAAAGAGTGCTCCAATTAAAGCCGCAAGAGTGCCAACAACGAATACAAATTCTGCTAGTCCTTCAAAGAAGCGGGACTTTTTATGACGCGTAAAAGCAACGATTACGAGCAACCACATCATAATGTGACATGGATATACCGGTAAAATATAAGAAGCGGATGCATATGCTACACCTTGATTTTGAAAGAATTCAACATAAACTGCACTATAGTGAATAAGAATAACTAAGATTGAGGTAGTTTTTAAAATAAGATCATGAGTTCGACGTTCTTTGATGAATTTCTTGCATAAAAAAAGCAATATTCCAATCACTATTAGACATATGAGATTAAATATTGATAATTTCATGAAAGCTGTCATAAACTATTCATCTCTTATTACAACCATTTCATTATATCAAATGAAATTTAATAAATATTACTAATTTGTAATAAAAGAAAAAAACGGACTGTTTCAAGTCCGTTTTCGCGCAATAATGGTGGCCCAAGCCGGAATTGAACCGGCGACACGTGGATTTTCAGTCCACTGCTCTACCATCTGAGCTATCGGGCCTTACTGGCGGACCAGACGGGACTCGAACCCGCGATCTTCTGCGTGACAGGCAGACATGTTAACCACTACACTACTGGTCCAGCCTATATACTATATTAAAGTTCCAACTTTTTTGCAAGTATTTCAATACGATGTTTTGATTTTATGAATTACTTTTGCAAAAATACTTTAGAATTTCGCTTATTACATAGTAATAAATGATAGTTAACATTATGTATTGCCTCTTAAGATGGCGCTAATCTTGTATAATAAAGATGGTATATGAACAAACCTTTAGAAACTAATTAAGGCAATAATAAAAACAATAAATATTTATTTCAAGATGAAAAGGAGCAATGAATATGAATAATAAAGTACCATTAAGTGAATACCCACGAATGATTATGGTTCGTGATTCTTACTTATCACTAAACGGCGTATGGGAATACGCTATTAGGGAAAATGATGAAAGAGTACCAGAAGAGTTTGATGGTGATATTTTAGTGCCTTTTTCACCAGAAACACCGCTTTCTGGTGTTAACCGCACAGTAAGACCAAATGATGTTCTTTTTTATCGTAAACGCTTTTCGTTACCAAAGGGTTTTAAAAAAGAATATGTAACGCTCCATTTTGGCGCAGTTGATCAAGTTGTAACTGTGTATTTAAATGGTACTAAAATTGGCTTTAATCAAAGTGGTTTCCATCCGTTTTCTATTGAAATTAGTAAAGTCCTAAAAAAAGACAATGAACTAGTGCTCGTTGTCCGTGATTATAGTGACACTAGGTTTTATGCCCGTGGTAAACAAAAGATTAAACGCGGACAAATATGGTATACCCCACAGAGCGGTATTTTTATGCCAGTTTGGCTTGAAAGTATGCCGCGTGATTATATTGAAAAATTAAAGATTACTCCGCGCTATGACGAGTCACTTGTGGAGATAACTGTTTTCACTAATTCAAAAGATAATGATGCAGTAATTATTTTTGATGGAAAAGAATATACTGTAAAACCTAACAAAGTATATAAGCTTAAGGTTAAAGACTTTATTAGTTGGTCACCTGATAACCCGCATCTCTATCCCTTTAAAGTGAAATACTGTGAAGATGAAGTTGATTCGTACTTTGCGATGCGTAAAATTAGTGTTGATACAGATGAAGAAGGGATTAAACGCATATATTTAAATAATAAGATACTTTTTAATACGGGATTACTCGATCAAGGCTATTATCACGAAGGTTATTTAACACCACCCGATGAAGCAACAGTTATTAATGAAATTAAAGTCGCAAAAGAGATGGGCTTTAATGTTTTACGGAAACATATCAAAATTGAATGGGAACGCTTTTATTATCATTGTGATCGCTTAGGGATGCTAGTGTGGCAAGATTTTGTTAATGGTGGCGAACCGTATAACTTCGTTACTGTACATGTTCCAGCAGTGTTAAATATTCACTTTAAAGATACAAATTATAAGCGTTTTGCACGGCAAAATGCCCTTGGACGCGAATTATTCTACGCTGAAGCTAAAACAACGATTGAACATTTATATAACTATCCGTCCATTGTTTTATGGACAATATTTAATGAAGGCTGGGGTCAATTTGATAGTCATAAATTACTCCCGTTTGTGCTTGAACTTGATAATACTCGACTAATAGATGTTAATTCAGGTTGGCATGATATGGGGCTTGGACAGTTCCGCAGTCATCATGTTTATTTTCGTAAATATCGCTTTAAAAAAGATAAGCTTGATCGCTGCGTTATCCTAAGTGAATTTGGCGGTTATGCGCATCGGATACCTGGACACTATTACGGGGTCGCTAACTTTGGATATCGCAAATATAACACTAAAGAAGAATTAGAAAAAGCGGTAATTAACCTGTATGAAAAAGAAATTATTCCTGCAGTTAAGCAAGGCCTAGCAGCGGCGATATATACCCAATTAAGTGATGTCGAAGACGAATTAAATGGTGTATTAACTTATGACCGAAAGGTTGTTAAGATTGATCCAAAAGTTATGCGTGAACTTAACGAAAAACTCTTAAAAGCTTAACCCATATAAAGAAAAGACATTATCTTTGCGATTCGGTTCCTGCCAATTATGCGTTGATAATGTCTTTTTAATATTCCATTACAGAATATTTGTAAAGCCATTATATTCTAAATTAGAATATTAAGCAATTAATAAAGTAAAAGCGTTTTAGTTTAGTTAAGATAAAATTATGTATTGCGAAAAATTAATTACTTTACGTCGTAATCGTGGTTTAACCCAGCAGCAACTTGCCGATGCTTTAATGTTGTCGCAATCAATGATTTCTAAAATAGAACGCGGCATAACTCGGCTTGATCCAATGCTAGCAATTCGCTTTGCGGATTTTTATAATGTTTCACTTGATTACTTGTTTGGCCGTAGTGAAAGGCAGTTACAAATTAGCGAAAAAGATATTGAAAATTTATCAGAACAAGATAAAAATGAGATGTTAGCGTTTATTATTAAACTTATTAACGAAAAGAAATAATGAAGATATATTAATCGCGATAATAGACATCGCGGGTGAATACTTTGTTAGTGACATCTTTTAAGTCACTATGCATACGGTTTGTGACAATTAGTGAACTTTCTTTTTTAAATGTTTCTAAATTATTAATGAGCGTAATACCTTGATAAGTTGTTTCGTTTAAAAGCGGTTCATAAATAATCATTTTAATGTTTTGCTCTTTTAGTAATCTAACTACATCAATGATTGATGAAAAGCGCATATTATCAGCATCTTTTTTCATTGTTAGGCGATAAATACCAACGACATAATCTTTATTATTGCTCTTTTTTACGATGTCAGCAATATAATTAGCGATAAACTCTTTACGCACACTATTTGCGTTAACAGTCGCACTGATTAATTCTTCGGGAATTAGATTAAATTGTGCTTTTAGTTGTTTACTATCTTTCGGTAAACAATAACCACCATAACCAAATGAAGGATTATTGTAATGTGTCCCAATGCGCGAATCTAAGCCAACACCTTCAATAATATCTTTAACTTCTAAGTCTTTAGATAACGCAAATGTATCAATTTCATTAAAGAAAGATACGCGGAGCGCTAAATAACTATTAGCGAATAATTTAATTGCTTCAGCTTCTAAAGTGCCCGTAATTAAAAGCGGGACATCATCAATAGATTTAGTGTATTTTTTAAAGAGATTAGCAATTTGAATAGCAATTTGCCGGTGGTTTGTGTCATTTTTATCGTAGCCGACAATAATTCGCGCTGGATAATAATTATCAAAAAGGGCATGACCTTCGCGTAAAAATTCAGGGACAAAAAAGATTTTTAATGATGGATACTTTTCCATAAAATACTGAGTCGCGCCAACATTAACCGTTGATTTAATAATAACAAGCGGACTCCTATTACTTGCGATAATTTTCTGTAAAGTTTCATCAATTGATGAGAGATCAAATGTTTGTTTTTCTTCATTAAAATGGGTAGGTGTCGCAATAATAACAAGATCACTATTTTGGAATGCATAAGTTATGTCACTTGTTGCCATTAGTTTTTTACGAGCAAGCGCTCGCGCAAAGTCTTCATCTTTAATATGTAAAATACCGCGATTCAAACTAGCGACAACTTTCGTATCTGTGTCATAACCAACAACATTATAGTCCTCATTAAAAAGTAAGGCTTGCGCTAAGCCGACGTATCCCAATCCAACAACTGTAATTTTATTAATATGCATATGCTTCCCTTAAATTATAACATTTATCAAATTATTCACTAATGCAGAGTACCTTTTTTCTAAAACTTTTGATTTATGGTACGATTTTAATATGAAAAATGTTTACACAAATATGTGCATGGTTTATTCAGGTGATAAGATTTTAGTGCTTAACCGTGTTAAAAAAGATTGGCCGGGCCTTACTTTTCCAGGTGGCCATGTTGAAGATGGTGAATTATTTAGTGAAAGCGTAATTCGTGAAATGAAAGAAGAAACAGGTTTAACAATTCGTAATCCGGAATACGTTGGTCAAATCGTCTGGCCGCTTCCTGAGCAAGGGATAAATGATGTTGCCCTTTTATATCGCACAAATGAATTTGCTGGTGAACTTTTAGAAAGTGTTGAAGGTCACGTCTTTTTCATTAAAAAAAGTGAGCTTGGTAATTACCAACACTCACTTGATTTTGACAAAGTTCTAGAACTAATGTTTAAATAATAAGATTATCCTGCTGCTGGAGCTTCGTAAGGTATAGTTTTAAGTGCTTCAAGTAAGGCTTCAACGGCATCTTTTAGTTGAATAACAACCCCATCAACAGTAAATTCTTCAAAGATTTTGATCTTGCCAGAAATATTTCCAATATCAACAATTTTTAACATTACTGATTTTTGTGGTGTAAATAATTCTAAGAAATTAATAACTTCGGGATTTAAGAATTTGTAGAGCAATGTGCCTTCACTCATTGTTTCTTTGACAGCACTCATCGCTGGTACAAAGTTTGCGGCGGGAGCCATAAAGATAACAAGGGCGATAAAGGTTAAGCCAAGGCTAATTGCAATACGCGGAAGGATGAGTTTAGCGTCTTTTAACTTACGTGGAAGTAATAAACTAAATAACGGATAGGTAATTGCTGAAATTGCCGGTGTTATGAGTGATAAAGCGGGCATCCCAAAGAAAACAACAAGATTTTTAAGCGCTAGTTTTGTAAATTCAAAAGCATAGGTTTCACTATTACCTGCTTCAATTGAAACACCATAAATTATTTGTCCTAAGTTTGCATACTCAACAGCGTTGCCATTTACTGTCCCACGGAGCGGGATAGGAATACTACCAATATAAGGTGCAAGTTTTTCTGCTGTTGCAAATAAGACGATTAATAGAATAACAAAGATGACACCACGCCAGACGACTTTCCAAAATCTTTTGAAAATACCGCGTAGCAGCGCAGCGATAATCGCACTTGCAATGATGATATCAACGACAATTGGGAACTGGGATAAAAAACCAAAAATATATGAAATAAAATCTATTCCACCAAGCATGTCGGCAATACCTTCAAAAAAGCGATAAGAATTAAAGAGTTGACTCATTATTGCCATAAGATTACCTCCTGCTTAAATTATACATAATTAATAATTAAAAAAATATAGATTTATAAAAAAAGAGGGTCTCCCCTCTTTTAATGTGACAAGTAATATTACGCAATTATTTGCGTAAATTATAGAATGCACTTAAACCAGGATAGATTGCTCTTTCACCAAGATCGTCTTCAATGCGAATTAATTGATTGTATTTAGCAATCCGGTCAGTACGGCTCATCGAACCAGTTTTAATTTGACCAGCGTTTAAAGCGACTGCTAAGTCGGCAATAGTTGTATCTTCACTTTCACCAGAACGGTGGCTAACAACACAAGTGTACCCAGCGCGTTCCGCCATTTGCATAGCGTCTAGTGTTTCAGTTAAGGTACCAATTTGATTTAATTTAATAAGAATGGAGTTTGCGATGCCTTTTTCAATACCTTCTTTAAGAATTGCTGGGTTTGTAACGAATAAGTCGTCACCAACAATTTGAATCTTATGGCTTAAACGGTCAGTTAAAAGTTTCCAGCCATCCCAGTCGCCTTCTGCTAAACCGTCTTCAATCGAAATAATTGGGTACTTTTCACATAATTCTTCGTACCATGTAACCATTTCTTCACTTGTTTTAACGGCTCCGCCTGATTTCTTAAGCACATATTTCTTTGTTTTTTCATCAAAGAATTCACTCGCCGCGACGTCAAGCGCTAGAACAAAGTCTTTACCTGGAACGTATCCTGCTTTTTTAATAGCTTCAACGATTACTTGTAAAGGTTCTTCGTTACTACTTAAGTTTGGTGCAAAGCCGCCTTCATCCCCAACTGCGGTAATATGACCTTTGGCCTTTAAAACTTTCTTTAAGTTATGGAAAACTTCAGCGCCCCAGCGGAGTGCTTCGCGTAAGCTTGGTGCCCCAACTGGCATAATCATATATTCTTGGAAATCAACACTGCTATCAGCATGTGCGCCACCGTTAATAACATTCATCATTGGGACTGGTAACATTTTGGCATTAACACCACCAATGTAGTTATATAAACTTACACCGAAATAATCTGCAGCGGCACGAGCAGCAGCTAAACTAACACCAAGTAATGCGTTAGCGCCTAATTTCTTTTTAAATGGGGTACCATCAAGTTCTATTAAAACTTTATCAATTCCCACTTGGTCATCGGCATCCATTCCGATAATTTCTGGAGCAATAATTTTGTTAACATTTTCAACAGCGGTTAACACTCCTTTGCCGAGATAGCGACTTTTATCACCATCACGTAATTCTAATGCTTCGCGTTCACCTGTACTAGCGCCACTTGGAACAATTGCACGTCCAAAAGCACCAGATTCAGTCGTAACATCAACTTCGATCGTTGGGTTACCACGTGAGTCGATTACTTCACGAGCATACACATCAATAATTGTTGGCATGTATTTTTCCTCCTCTTTGTAAATAGCCACATATATTATAATATTTTTTCTGCTTGCTTTGTAGTAAAAAGAACTAAAGACATCGTTTTATCAGTAAATATATCCCGATATCAATTTACAGCGTAAAAATATGTTACTTTGTTATACTAATAAAGTATGGAACAAAAAGAAATTAAAAATGTTGTGGCGGCCCTTATCTTCTATGATGGTAAACTTTTCGCTGCTTCACGAAGTGAAAAAGATGAACGCTACGGTAAATATGAATTTCCCGGTGGAAAAATTGAACTAGAAGAAAATCCAAGTTCTGCTATTGTACGCGAAATTAAAGAAGAATTAATGATGGATATAAGTGTCAAAGACTTATTTATGCATGTAAGTCATGAGTATCCATGGTTTAAACTTGAAATGGATGTTTTTATTTGTGAAGTTACTAACCCGCAATTTACCTTATTAGTGCATAAAGATGGTGGTTTTTTTACAAAAGAAGAAATATTAAAATTGCCCTTCTTAGGGGCTGATCTTCAAGTGCTTGCTGAAATTAGTAAGCGTTTAGACTTTTAAAAATAATGCGTTTCTAAATATTCAAATAGTAATGCCGTCGCCCTTCCGCGATGGCTAATTTCATCTTTTTCTTCAAGCGTCATTTCGGCAAATGTTTTTTGACTGTTTGGATGAAAGAATATCGGGTCATAACCAAATCCTTCTTCGCCACGCGCTTCGTTTATTATAGTGCCTTTAACTTCGCCAATAAACACTTGCGGGAAACTGTCAAGGCCGACAAGGGCAATAGCACATATAAACTTTGCGCTTTTATCACTGTGGCCTTCAAGCATTTTAATAATTGCAGCGTTTTTCTCAGTATAAGGTGAGCCTTCCATAAACCGCGCAGAATTAACACCAGGAAAACCTTCTAAAGCGTTAACACTTAGTCCACTATCATCAGCGATAACAGGTAAATTCGTCAATTTATGAATAGTCATAGCTTTTATAACCGCATTATCACTAAACGATTCGCCGTCTTCCTTTATAACGCCAGTAAAGTTAATGTCCGCCAGACTTAAAACTTCGTAAGGCGTATTAGCAAAAAGTGACTTAAATTCTTTAAGTTTATTTGCGTTATTCGTGGCAATGACAATTTGTTTTTTCATAATTTTATAAAGTATTAGTTTTTAATGCTTTTTCCTTTTTATTTTTTTCAACATCTTTCCAAATAAAATGGAATAAATAGTAAATAAGTAGCCCAGTTAAACTAAAGATTACAAAGTAAATATGCGGGAACACTAGTGCAATGATTAGTGTGGGGACACCACCAGCAATCATATTTGCTCTAATATCACCAAGTATCGGCATATTTCTCCTATCAATCCATGGTGAAATAAAGAAACCATCAAAATCCCCTGGACCAGGGAACTTCATACCAATATAGTGGAATAAAACATTCGTTAATTGCGCTAAAACGATCAAACAAAATAATACTGTGACCGCGCCAAGATAATGCCGCCATTTAGTGCCAATTTTATAAGCATTTATTAAATAGAAAGCAACAACAACCATTACTCCGTGCCAAATCATCGTATGAATCGATATAGAAACTTGTAGAGTATATACACCAGTGGCAAGAATCATCACAGCAAGACCACCAATAAGATTGAAGATTGAAATAAAGGAGTAAATGGCTTCTTTAATCTTCTCATTTTTAATAAATGGTGTAAGTGGATATAAAAAGATTGGTATTGAACAAAATTGTAAGGGGAAACCGTACCAATGATAATTAGCAAGCCCTTCATATAAATTTAAGAAAATTAGTTGTTTGTATAATTCAATGCCAAATAGTAAAACGCCAAATTGAAAAACAGTAAAATCAATCTTATTTAACTGACCAAAAACATAGCGTTTCGTGTTCGCCTTGTCGGCTTTAACACCACTTGAAACAACAATGATTGCAATAACCATGGCAAAGAGCCATCCAAGATGAAACGGACCCCACGCTAAGTCATCTGGATTTTGCGATGGTAAAAAGTTTTCACCAAAATGCCATCTTTCACCAATTGCAAACATAAAAAACATTGGCCCTAAAATCATTAAATATTTTATTGGTCGCTCGATATACCAATACTTACCAGGATGATAAGTTTGTAAATATACTTTAAGCAATAGCAACAAACCCATTACTATAACGAATAACGCTACTATACTATAACCTACTAAATTTGACATACACTCTCCTTAAGGCAGATTGAAGTTATTATATAACTTATTGCTTTTTTATTCTATTGAAAAAACTTTATTTGTTTGCGTGAAGTAAAAACAATGCGTTTTTGCTGGAAAAAATGATTAAATAAAAAAAGCTCCCTTTTTGTTGCAGTAGTTTTTGATGCAACTTTAGGAAGCAATTTCAATCTAG